>CAIKKV010000476.1 GCA_903828035.1 uncultured bacterium | reverse complement strand
TTTCTTTCCGGGCAAGTACTCGCCCCGAAGGATGGCCGCCCTAAGCTTTTCGACTCCCTGACGGTACAGCGGAAGCATGCCGTCGCGATCGACGTTAAGTGATGTCATCAAAACCCTTCCCATGGGTATGTAAGTATATCCGCCTAATAACGTACAGAGTAAAGGGGCCCTTCGTCAAGAGGTAACCCCAGAAACCCACAGTAAACGCAGCTGAATAAGCGTTGGGCGCCTAATACGACATGAGTCTTCATCGGCGTGGAAAAGCTCAAAGCCGCATTGGAACCACGAACCGGATGCGGGTTTACCGCCTCGAGGCAACCCGGTGATCAGGCGGTGGGGCGCGTGCCGACGAGAAGGCCGAGATAGGGCAGGACGGGTTTGGAGGAGGCCTTGGCCGGCTTCGCGAGCGGCGTGAGCGTCCAGTACGACAGGGCGGGCTCGCGGCCCGGCCACTTGAGGACGGGCGCGGAGGGGTCGGCCGTGCCGTTGAGCACGACCACCTTTTGATCGCGGCCTTCGCCGAAGTGGATCAGCAGCTGGTGGGCCCCGCCGGTGAGCGTGGGGGAGCCGAACCGGCCGTTGGCCAGGAAGCGCACCAGGCTCTGGGCGATCGCCTGCCGCTGGTAGCAGGCGGGCAGGTGGGCGGGATTCGGCGCCGCGCACACCGCGACCCGCCCGCCGAGCTTGTTCCTGAAAACGACCCAGCCCGGGCCGAAGGCGCGGCCGTCGGGCTGGATGATCCGGGTCCAGAGCTCCGCGCCCCGGGCGGGCTCCAGGCGCGCCATGGAGGGGATGAGATTGGCGTTCATGAAGAAGCCGGCGGGCACACCCGTTGCGGGATGGACCGTTTCCTCGATCGCGTAGGGCGCCTCTTCCCGGCCGACCATCGCCAGCCCCTTCAGGCCGATGAGCGGGCCAAAGCCGCGGCGCAGCAGGATGGCGGCGCCGGGCGCGTCCAGCATCAGGCCGCCCCGCAGGAGGGACTCCACTTCCGCATCGGTGAAGGCGTCCATCAGGGGGCCGAAGACGGCGTTGACCGGCTGCAGGCGGGAGGTGACGGGAATGCCGTATTGCATGAGATACTGGCCCGCTTCGAAGGGCGAGGCCGCGCTGTATTGCCAGAGCGAGCTGGCGCCTTTTGGCAGCTGCATCACTCGGCCGGCATCCGCTTTATACGGCACGCCAACCCCCCGCGTTTGCAGCGTGGCCGGAAAGCGCGCGGCCAGCCAGGCGAGGCCCGGGCGGGCGGTGTCGAGCAGCTCGCCGATTTGCGGCTCCGCGGAAGCCCGGTTGCCGGAGAACGGGAAGATGTCGAGCAGCAGGGCGTCGGAGCCATGGATTTCGCAAAGCGCCATCTCGGCCCAGCTCTGGGTGTCGGATTTGCTCCAGCGCGTGAAGGGGAAGTTCTCGATCTCGGGCGCGACTTCGCACGCCGGCGGGCGGAACGACTTCTGCACGTCCAGCATCTGGCTGGAGTACGCCTTGGTCCAGCCGGGCGTTTCCGAGTAGGGGGCGTAATGCGGCCGGTGCGCCACCTGGCCGTTGATGGACAGGGCGGAGAAGAGGGTCGTCCAGTCGCGCCCTTCCATGCTGTGGGTGGCGGGCCCGGACGACATCAGGCCGAGCTTGGAACGGCCGCCGGAGGCGGCGGAGACGGCCGCGGACAGCTTGCCGGCCACCTGCAGGTGCACCTCCCGCCAGACGCTTTGCCAGACGGCGCGCCAGGGATGGGGCTTGCCGGGCTTCAGGAGGGCGGCGACCACCTCCTCGCGCTTCGTTTTCTTTCCAATCTTTAGGCTGAACAGGTCGAGGATTGGCTGCTCGAAGCCGCCGCCCCAGGTCAGCGGGCCGTGGTTGTGGAAGCGGAAATCGTCTTCAATCCAGAGGACGCGGAAGCCGAGCCGGGCAAAGCGGGCGTAGAGGCGGCACAGGTACGTCTGGAACGCGGGGTCGGCGAAGGAGGCGCAGGCCTTGGACACTTCGCCGGAGGGCGAGACCGTGGGGAGGAACGGGCGGTCCTTGGGAAAGCTCCTCCCACGGGCGCAATGCAGGCTGGTCATCCAGGGGTTGAGGCTGACCGCGATGCTGTTTTTCCGGAGGAGCTCCGTCACGGCGCTCACGGCTTTGAACCAGCGGTTTTCCTCGGCCCGGGACAGGAGGCCGTTGTTCCATTCCTCGGCGGCGAAGAAGAGGGCCACTTCCTCGACCCGGTGAGTCCGGCAGAAATCGATCAACTCACGGGTATCGCGATTGAGGTTGCGACCCGGAAGAACCTGGAAGCGGAGATGGTAGCGGAGCGGGCGGATGGACGGGATGGCTTTCATGGCGGACTCCTTGATGGACGCAAAAGCATACAAGATCGGCGTGAATTCGCCAGCCCTTTATCATCTCACAAATTGCGCATGAATATCAGGAATTAAGGGTTGTCAACGGGTTGGCTTTCAGGTCACCATGTTGCATGAAATGGAGCAGGACCCGTTTTTGCCTTTATATGGGGATGAGTGCGGCCCTGTGGCTGCCCCCCCTGTCGGATGCCCAGGAGGCGCCCACGTTTTCCGACGTCCTGGGCGGGGCGCAGGCCAAAACCGATCTCAGCGCGACGGATTTTTCCGCCGCCATTCCGCGCCGCATTCCCGTTCCGGCCGAGGCCGGCGAAGTGCGGATCCCTTTCCGCGCCTCGGACGCCGGGGCCTCGTTCACCTGGTCCCTGATCTGGGACAGCGGCAAAAAGACCGACATTCCGGTGGCGATCGGATCCGGAGCGTACGAGGCCGGCGACAAGTCGGCCGGCGCTTCTCCGGAGGATACGGTCAAGCGGTCGCTTCCGGATGCCTGCCTGGAAATGCCCGGCCTTGGCGTGCGCTACTTCACGCGGCCGAATCCCCATTTTTACGGCGAGGGCGAGCTGGCGCGGCTGCAGGCCCGGTGGATGTCGTTTCCGGATCCTGTCGCGCACACGTTCCTCCTTTCGATCCAGGCGGACCCTGCCGGCGGCGTCAGCCTCAGCCTGGACGGCAACCGGATAGCCGGGGTGACGAGTCCGGGCCGCCTCAAGGAGATTGTGTTCCCCCTGCCGCAGGAGACGAAGGTGGAAATCCTTCCGGCGCAGCCGTGGACGCCGTGGGTGAGCCTGGATTTGCGCAGCCTGAACCGGCCGGGGGCGATGACCAACGCCGTTCCGACGGTGGGCGAGGCGGCGCTGAAGGCGCGGGGCGTTCCGCTAAGCCTGCCCGGCGGCGGCGCCAATGCGGACATCGGGTGCGTGCGCGATGTCTCGCCTCCCAACATGATCGATACCGCCGGCTTCGCCCGCTACTACGAACGCAGCGCCCTGGAGGGGATGCCGGAAGCGTTGCTGATGGCCGTTCCCGTGGCGCCCTACACCCGGGCGTGGGTGCTGTGCGCGGCCGAGGACGAGCCCGGCAAGGAGCCGTCCTTCAATGTCCGGCTGACCCGGTATCGCCCGGGCGGGACGGGCAACGCCATCGTGACCACGCGGGTCGACGTGCCGCTCCAGGACACGGGCGGCGGCAGCAACCTCTGGTGCGTGGGCAGCGTCCGGTATGGCAAGGGCGGGAAGAAAAGCGCGCCGCTGTGGCTGGCGGAGGTCCGCCTGAACAGCTCGGAGATCCAGGATGTGCTCTATTCCGACTGGGTCGGCAGCCGCCTGGACTTTGAGCTGCTGGGGCTGGCCCGCAATTCCAAAAGCGGCGTGCATGTTTTCGCCGTTACGCTGGAGCGCAGCCCCGTGGAAATGGAAGTCAAGCAGGTCCATGCGGGGAGCGTGTTCCACAATGACGAGAAGCCGGAGCTGAAGGTGGAGCTGCGGCCGCTGGCGGCCGGGGACGTCACGCTGGGCTGGCGCGTGGAGGATGTGTGGGGCGGCGAAGCGGCCGCCGGCGGGCAGGCGATTCATTTTTCAGCCGGGGAGGGGCCCCGGACCGTCTCCGTCCCGCTGGCCCAGAAGGACTATGGCTGGTACCAGGTGGTGTTCAGCTTGAGCGACGGGAGCGGGCGGCCGCTGCTGGCGCACACCGCCTCTTTCGCCCAGCTTCCGCCGGACACGAGGCGGGCGGGTTACGAGTCGCCTTTCGGCTGCTGGTGGCAGCAGTACCTGCACAGCCACATGACCGATCCCGCGATCATCGGCCCCCTCCTGCTGAAGGCGGGCCTTCGCCGCACGACCAGCACCTGCCAGAGCGAGGCGGTCATGAAGCCGTACAAGGTCACCCTCGACATGATTCCGTGGCTGAGCACGTATCGGCCACCGGGCTCGCCCCCGATGACGCAGCAGGAGTGGTTCAGGGAGTACGAGGCGAAGATAAGCGAATATCGGGACAAGTTCCCGAACAGCAAGCTGGCGATGGTTTTCCATGAATCCTATGACTCCGGGGTGGGGCCGGAAGCGTGGGACGGCGAGCCCGACCCCCTGGCGGCGTTCAGCCTGATTGAAAAAGCCAAAATGGCCAGCGCCCTGCTGCGGCAGAAGTTTCCCGAAATGAAGATCATCGTGGGCAACTCCGGCTGGTCCGGCGCCCTGGTTTCCCAGCTGCTGCGCGGCGGCCTGCCGCCCGACAAGATCGACGGGCTGGGCATGGAGCGGCTGCTCGGCTATTTCGCCAAGGACACCATGCCGCCGGAGCGGCATGAGGCGTCGTGGACCCTCCGGAAGACGGGCTTGAAGTATGGCTGCACGGCCCCGCCCTCGGATTGCTACGAATCGGGCGGCCGCGGGAATTACGGGATGGGCCAGGGCCGGATCGCCCAGTACGTGGTGCGCGATTCGCTGGTGGGTCTCGCCTGGGGCTATCCCTACGTGGGCGTGGGGGTGATCTCTGAAAATGTCAACGGCTACTACCACACCCGGTGGGGCGGGGACTCGATCCTGAGGCGCTCCCCGCTGCTCTATCCGCAGCCGCAATACGTGGCCATCGCCACCATGACCCGCGCGTTGGACGGCGCGAAGTTGGTCCGGCGCATGCCCACGGGCTCCCACACGGCCTATGCGCTCGAGTTCGCCCGGCCCGGTGCGCACGTGTATGTGCTGTGGACGCCGCGGGGCACGTGCGACATGCGGCTGACGTTCCCCGAGTATGGCAAGGTCACGGTCGACGGGCTGTATGGCAAAACGCGACAGGCCGCCGTGGTCAACGGGGAGCTTCACATCAGGGCGGGAGAAGAGGTGACCTATGTGACCGCGCCGGCCGCGGCCACGGCGGTCCTCGCGGGCAAGCGGGCGTTCCCGCGCGACCAGCCGCCGCCGAGCACGGTTGTCGTGGAGCCCCTGAGCGACCCCGCCCGGTGGTCGGTGACGGGATCGAAGCCTTTGGAGTGCGGGACGCAGCCCTACCGCTGGCTGCCCTGGCGCACCACGGGCAAGGGGAAGCTGGGCGCGGTGGCGGACCCCGAAAAGGGGGCGTGCCTGGGCGTGGAGCTGATCCCGGAAGGCGAGGTCACGGAGCTGCTGGCCGAGTGCGTCAGCCTCCAGGCCGCCAGCCCGATTCCCGTTCCCGGCCGGCCCGATACCCTCGGCGTCTGGGTGAAGGGCAATTCCAGCTGGGGGCGCGTCATGTTCGAAGTGGTGGACGCCGAAGGGGAGCGCTTTCGCGGGGGCGCCTACGGGCTCGAGCCCTGGGGGACCGCCTCTATCGATTTCGACGGCTGGTGCTTCGTCAGCCTGCCGCTGTCCGAGAAATCTCCCGTCCGAAGCCGGTTCTATTATGGGGCCAGCACCCTCTGGCAAAACAACGGCGGGAATGGCGTCATGGATTATCCGCTCCGCGTTACCGGCGTGATCGTGGAGATGAAGCGCAAGGCGCTGGACCTGGCGGAAATGGCCGAGGTTTCGCCCGTCGTTCTCCTCAAGGACCTGAGCGTCTATGGCCCGCCGGAGGAGATGACCAGCCCCGCCCCGCCTGCCGTGGCCTGGGCGAGCCTGGCGAACGGGCCCGGGCTGCTTTACCGGGATGTCGACTGGCGGCTGGTCAAGCCGGGCGCGCGGCCGGCCGGATTCGCGAACGAAGCCATCCTGAAGGAGGAGGCGGGCCGCCGTTTTGTTTCCTGTGGAAAGGGCGTGAGCGGCCTGTTCCGGAATCTGTCGTATTACGGGACGGCGCACTGGCTGGACGTCGAGTGGAGCTTCCGCTTCCGTTTTCCCGAGGCGGGGCAAACAGGGCTGGAAGGCCTCATTCGGACCGGATTCTCCCCGTCCCCTTTTCTGAATGCGCCGGACCTGGGGCCCGAGGATCGCTGCAAGGGCGTGAAGTTCGCCTTCACGAAGGAGGGGTTCACGCCCGGCGTGGTTGATGGCGTTTTCCAGATGGCGAAGGGCGTTACCTGGGCGGAAAAGGGCCTTCCCCCGCTGGAGGCGGGCCGCTGGTACCGGACCGTGATCCGCGCCGCCGGCCGGGCGCTGGACGTGTGGATGGAGCAGGATGGGCGCCTGGTTTCTGTTTACCGGGGCCCCATCCCCGCGGGCGGGGGCGGGCTCAACCTGAGCGCCACCAACGCCCTGGATGTGGCGGATATCGAAATCCGGTCGGTGACGCCGACCGCCGAGGACTGGAGCCATGCCGGCCGGATCCGGCAGGACCCGGAGTCGCCCGTTCCGGGTAGCGGCAGCGTGCGGATTGACGGGCCGTTCATGATCTCGGACGCGATCGCCCTGGCGACCAACCGCCCCTGCATCCTTTCCGCCTACATCCGCGGCGAAAAGGACGGCCTGTCCGCGACGCTGCGGGTGGGGGATAAAACCAGGCCGGTCCGGCTGACCACGGACTGGAAGCGCTACCGCATCCTGGCCATGCCCCAGGCGGCCTCCGAAGAGGACAAGCGGTGCGGCTTTGCGGTGAAAGGCTGCGACGAGGGGGCCATCCGCGTAGCGGCCCCCCGCGTGGAATACGCCCCGTTCGATCCGGCCGCCAAACGCGCGGCCGGGTGGGACCGGTCCCCGGACAGGGACTACGAGCTCGATGACGCCGCGCCCCATGCGGGCCGCTACAGCCTGCGCGTGGCCGGCGGGGGCATGGCCGTGCAGGAGGCGGAGCTGGAGAAGGATGACGTCCGGACGCTGAGGCTGAGCGGCTGGTTCAGGATGGGCGAACCAAAAGGCAGGGGCCGGCTGCAGCTGGACCTGTTCCGGGATCGGAAGTTCTGGACGCCGACGCAGCCGAACGAGGTGGAGCCCCGCGAGACGTTCACCATCGAGCTTAAGCCTTCGGGCTCCGGCTGGACGCGCGTGGAGTCGAAGATTGTCCCCCTGAATGAGTTCCGGCGATATCGCCTGGCCGTGGTGGCCGACGGCCCCGCCGGCGCCGTGTGGGTGGATGACGTGGCCCTGGCGCCGCTCGGCGCGGCGGGCGCGCCCGCCGCGCCGTCCGGTCCCGCGGACAACCTGATGGATAATAAAAAAGAGGCGGCGGCCGGCAACCTGGACGAGGAGATGGCCTCCCTGGGGATCGAGTCGAAGGAATCCCGGCCCCAGGCCAACCTGATCCGGAATCCCGGCTTTGAGGAGCGGATGACCAACCGGGTGGTGACGCTGGCGTGCGATACGCCGGCCCCCGTGGGGCCGGCGCTGCGGACGAACAGCTGGATGGCCGCCGGGTCCGTCCCCTGATCAGGGCTGGGCGAACAGCTCGGCGATGGCGGCCAGCGTGATTTCCACCAGCTCCTGGCCGCCCTCGGGGCCGACCGGCGCGACCACGGGATGGGCGCCGTAGTGCCCCCCGTCCACCGCGCGCTGGGTGGGCAGGTACATGCCCTGGCCGCCCGCGAGCTGGACCAGGATCGTCTGGGCCGCCGTGCTCCGGGCCTTGATCTGCATGCCGAAATCCATGTAGAGCTCGAACGGGCTCGTGGCCAGCGCGGCATCCCCGATCCGCAGGATGTGCAGCTCGCCCTCGTAAACGGGCATGGGCTCGCCCTTGTCAAAGCGATTGGCCACCAGGTTCAGCAGCCGGGGGAACCACAGGTTCTGGTCCTCGCCCTGCTTGACGGAGTAGGCGACATTGGCCACCGCCCAGTCCCGTTCCTCTTTTGTGATCTTGCGGGGGGTGAAGGAGACGCGCCGGCACACGTGCGCCACGGCCGGCTCTTCGGTCTGGGGCTGGGTGCAGGTCAGGGCGTGAGCCACCGCCTCGCCCACGCGCCGGGCGATCTCCTGGCGCTCCGTGAGCCCGCTGCGCCGGCGCATCTCCGCCTCCTGCTTGCCGTACATCAGGAAGTGGGGCGACTGGTCGCCCGCCGCGCCGCACAGGGCCAGCACCTGGAGGTGCTGGCCGAACCGGTGGCGCAAGTCCACGCGGATTTCGTGCCAGTAGTCGGCCGAGAACTGGTTCAGGTTCTCTTCCACCTGGGACGGGCAGGGAATGTCCAGCGCCACGCCGGCCAGGCGGCCGTCGGGCTCCCAGACGAACAGCATGTCGAGGCTGTGATCCTCATAGCCCTCGATGTGGCGGAAGGTCGGGTCATTGGTCTTGCCGTACATGACCGCCTTGCCGCCGGCATAGGAGGCCCGGCGGTTGTGGCCGATCACCGCATGCCCGAAGGCGCGGCCGATCTGGCGGGGGGCGCGGGTTTTCCAGGCTTCCTCGACCGCCGCAGCCGCCTGGGAGGCCACCCAGTCGAGGGACTCCTTCGACGTCATCACATCGCCGCCCGGATGCGGATAGGAGCCGTCCTTGAGAACCGGTCCGTCGTGCGTGTGGGTGGCGTTCAGGATGATGGCGTCGGGGGGCATTTCGGGCAGCCGCCCCCGGAGCGAATCCCGCACGGCCGATTGAAGCTCGGGGGGCGTCAGGGCGAGATCGGCGGAGACGAGGGCAAACCGGCCCGAGGGCTGGCCGTTGTCGACGATCAGGGCGGTGACGGTCAGGGGGTCGACGGCTTCGCGGCCGATGCGGACATGCTTCTGGCCCTGGATCAGGGCGGGCCGGGGGGGGAGTGATGACACGGGTAGCCCATCCGATTTTCAACATGACGGTTCTCCTGTTAAAGCTGCAACGGTATCATGATCCGAATGGCTTATCTATATTTTGTTGAGCCGCCGTTTTCCGCTGCGATTTTCCGCAACCTTTTCTTCCCCCGTCGCGGATTTAAGGGTAGAGTTTGGACATTCAAGGAGTACGCAAATGAAAAAGCTGGCAGTGATTGTGGCGATGGGATTGGTGACAGGGCAGGTGATGGCGGCGTCGTTTCAGCCGAAGATCGTATCGGACAGCGCCAAGTGGGTGTTGCATGCCGATCTGGACCTCCTGAAGAAAACCCAGGTGGGCGCTTTCGTGGTCAGCCAGTTGTCCGCGGGCGAGGCCGGAAACAAGCTGGCCGCTTTGTCGGCGGTCTTGCAGTTCGATCCCCGGAAGGATCTTTCCGGCGTCACGTTGTACGGATCGGCCAAGGATCCGCAGCAAGCGGTGGCTGTTTTTGACGGGACGTTCAACACCGCGCAGCTGGTGACGCTGTTGAAGGCGAACTCCACGTATGAAGCCGTCACGAATGGCAGCGACACGATTCACAGCTGGATCGACGACAAGAAGCCCGGCGTGCGCATGTTCGGGTGCGCGCATTCCGGGAAAATAGTGATCAGCCAGGGGCTGCCCATGATAAAGGAATCGCTGGCCGTGCTGAGCGGGAAGCATCCGTCCATCGAAACGGCCAAAACGTTTGTGGATTTGCCCGTGACGGAGCCGGTCTTCATGGCCAGCTCGGATCTTTCCGGCCTGGGCGGCCAGTCGGACGCGCAGATGTTCAGCCAGGCGAAAGCCGGCCGCCTGGCGCTGGGGGAAAAGGCGGGCCAGGTGGTTTTGTCGGTGGTGCTGACGACCGCGGATGCGGAGACGGCCGCCCGGTTGCAGCAGGTGGCGCAGGGGCTGCTGGCGATGGGACAGATGAACCAGCAGCAGGAGCCGGCGTTGTCGGCGCTCCTGCAGGCCGCCCAGGTGACCGTCGAGGGCAGCCAGGTTCGGCTGAATGTGTCCTACGCCGCCGACAAGGTGGTGGCCTTGCTCCAGGAAAAGATGAAGAAGCCCGCTCCGCAACAGGCTGCTCCGGCCCGTGCGCCTGCTCCGGCCCGTGCGCCCGCGCCGTCCGCTCCCTGAGGGTGGCGATCGAATCGCGCGGGATGATTTTTTTTTGTGAAATAGGGAGAGCCGTATGATCGCGGATCGTTTGCGCCAGGGTGAGCGGGTGGTGGGGACCATGTTGCGGATTTCACGCCACACGGCGCTGATTCCGCTGGCGAAGTCGGCGGGGCTGGATTTCGTGATGCTGGACATGGAGCATGGCGATTACTCCATGCAGACGCTGGCCGACCTGGCCCTGGCCGGGCAGTTTTCGCGGTTTCCCGTCTTTGTGCGCGTCCCCGAGCTGGCGCGCGGCTACGTGTCCCGCGCGCTCGATTGCGGCGTGACGGGCGTGATGGTCCCGATGGTGGAGACGGCGGCGCAGGCGGAGCAGTTCGCCCAGTGGGCCAAGTATCCGCCGCTGGGCGGGCGGGGCCTTTCTTCCGTGGGCGGCCACACCGGCTATCTTAAAATGGGCGCGGCGGATGAGATGATGCGGCGGGTCAACGGCGAGACGCTGGCCATTGCCCAGATTGAAACCGCGCTGGCCATCGACAACATCGAGGCCATTGCCGCGGTGCCGGGGATCGATGTGCTGCTGATCGGCCCCAACGATTTGTCGGTCTCGCTGGGCTGCCCGGGCCGCATCGATACGCCCGAAGAGATCGCGGCGATCCGCAAGGTGGCCGAAACGGCGAAAAAGGCCGGCAAGATTTTCGGCATGCATTCCGGCACGGCGGCCCTTGCCCCCTGGGTGGGCCACGGCATGCGGTTCTTCATGAACGACATCGATACCGCGTTCATTCAGCGCGGGCTGGCGGAGATCAACGCCGAGACGCGCCGGCTGCTATAGGGATCACTTGAGGATAATCACGTCGACGGGCCGCAGGGGCGGGGTGACGATGTCGATCCGGTCGCCGTTGCGCTTCCATTCCAGGGGCCCCTTCAGGGCGCTGGCCACGGATTTGACGGGACGGTCCGTCTGCACCGACAGCACGCCGTTGGACTCGCGCGAGGGCCGGGCGAAATCGGCCAGCATGACGGCCAGGCCGCTCGCGTGCTCGAACAGGGTGGCCTCCGAGTTCGGCCAGTCGAACTCGACCCGCTGGCGGCCCAGTCGTTTCAGCACGGGCGCGGTGAGCCAACTCCCGGCCCCGCCTGCGGATCGCCCGTTGTCGCGGTAAAGGATTCCGGGCTGCATGCCGAGCAGCAGCGTCTGCCCCTTGCCCAGCGCCCGCCCCGCCGCCGCGACCTGACCATTGCCGAAGGTGGCCAGCGGCTTTCCCGCTGTGGGCTCGACATGGAAGGCGAGGCTTGCGGCGGCTTTGAGCTCGGCGGCCGGGAACCACTCCGATTGCGGAAAGGTGACGCGTGCCACGGAGGCGGTATCCGAAGCGCCCGCCCGCTTCTGCACGGCCCCGAAGAGGTCGGCCGTTTCGGGCATCGGGTCGTTATAGATATCCAGGGAGGCCGCGCCGGACGTGCCGATCAACAGGCCGCCGGCCTCCACCCATTTGCGCAAGGCGGCGAGGTGGTAGCGCGCGAGGTTCAATCCGCCGAGGATGACGACGTCGTACCGCTCCAGGTCCCCGGGATTCAGGTCTTCCTCGAGGATCACATCCACGGGGATCTGCGCGCCTTTCAGCGCGATGAACGTCCACATCCAGTCATGGTTGGCGCGCCCGAGGCCGCCCTGCAGGATTTCATGGCTGCGGTTGTACAGAAGGGCCGTGCGCCGGGGCTCGCGCTTGCCGTCGGCGAGGATCTCGTCGGCGGGGCCGATCGCGTGGGTGGCCGCCATGATGGAGTAGTATTCGCCCTGGTTTTCGCTCCAGGCGTTGCTGCCCTCGGCCCAGCGGTCGACGGGGCCCCAGTCGTAGAGGTGCAGCCAGGAGACGCCCTGGGCCAGGCAGCCAAAGATCTTCTGGGCGCTTCCGCCCACGTTCGATCCCACATAAAAGCCCGCCGCGTACCCGTATTTGCGCACGGAGCAGTCGACGAGGGCCGCGTAGAAGCTGGTGCATTGATAGGCGGTGCCGAGCCCCCAGCTGCCGCCGGTGGCCCAGTCCTCCCCCCAGCCCAGGGTCTGCGCCTGGTGGCGGGCCAGCACAAACCAGTCCATGTCGTTCATGGTCGCGCCGGTCAGGAAGACGGGGTGGGGGGTGTAGTTGTTGTAGATTCGGGCGTTTGGAAGGGTTTTCTCGATCGCGCGGGCCCGGGCGGCGTAGCTGTCGCACGTGATCAGGTGGCAGAAGCGCTGCGAATGGTAAAAGAGGCGGCGCTCATAGCGGCTCGGGTTCGGGGGCAGCGGGCCCATGCAGTCGAGGTCGTTCAAATCCGGCACGCCCAGGAACGCGTTCGCCTCCATGCCTTCCAGCCGGGCCTGCTCCGCGAGGTAGGCCTGGAAGGCCCGCCGCTTCGCCACGTCGCCGTTGATGAGGGAGGGGTCGGTGCGGGTGATGATCTCGTCGCCCATTTTCACCTTGGTCACGCGGGCGCGGTCCTTTTCAGGAACGTCGCCGTGGAAGGAGGCCAGGTCGTCGATCAGCCCGTATTTCCGGATGACCGATTCGGGGGCCCCTTCGATCCAGCTGACTCCCAGCCTGGCCAGCATCTCGGCGGCGCGCTCGCGGTTCGGCTCCGCAATGCCGCAGCCGGTGTAGATCCGGACGCGGTGCGGCCGGGGGTGATCGGGCCGCAGGTCGAGCTGCTTCGCCGCCTGGTCGGCCCAGGTGAAGTAGCGCTCGATCACCGACTCCTGCGTCATGATGCTGTTCAGCCTGGCCGGCATCCACAGGCCCCACGCCGGGATTCCGGAGGCGGGCTTGACCGACCAGTCGCCGTTGGGCACGCGCAGCATGGCGACGCCGTTCCCGATTCCGGTGCGGGTCGAGAGCTGCACGGCTTTCTCGTGGGGGAACCAGGCGAACTGGACGTCGGCCTGGCCGTTCTTGATGCCGCCGAAATGGATCCAGCAGGTGGACCAGGGGCCGGGGCCGTTGAACAGCGCGTCGGTGGCTTCGATAAACGGGGACCACTCGCCGATCGGAGTCGCCGCGGCCGTGCCGATGGGCCAGCTCCAGTAGGCCTCTCCGCGGGGGCCCCAGTGGTAGCTGGCCGCGGTGCCGGCCGTGAAGGTGGCGCCGGCCGGCGCGGGCCCGGTCGCGCGGAACCGCAGATAGAGCCGGCCCAGTGTTTTGTCGTTTTCCGCCGGCGAGAAGCTGGGCCGGAAATCGGCGCTCCGGGTCAGCAGCAACGCCAGGGGGCGGGCTTCCGGATGAGCCTCCGACAGAGTTGCGGCGTAAATGCCTTTTTTAAGGTCCAGATCCTTGTACTCCCAGACCAGAGCCGGTTCGGGCGGGGGCGAGATGAGCTGGGTTTCGGCCTCGAAGCGGATCGGCAACGCCTTTTCCTGCTCTTTGCCGGTCTGTCCGCCGGCCAGGGTGATGGCGCCGAAGATCTGTTTCAGCGGGGCGCCGGAGTCGGCATAGGCGGGCGCATTTGTTCCGCGGGGCGTAGCCGCCTGCGGCGTCAGCGTCAGCGTCACGGGCAGCGGTTTCCGGATGCTGAGCTGTCGCTGGAGGAACAGGCGGTAGCGGCCCTCCTCCGGCACGGCAAGGAGGGTGCGGAGGCTGCCGTCGGGCAGGCGATCCCAGCCGGAGAGCATCGACAGGTGCGTGGAGCCGAGCTGGCTCCAGTCCCGGGTCGACTGGAGGCCCAGCATATCGGTCACTTCCTCGTCGGCTTTTTCGCCGCCGGCGTTCCCGAGCATCTCGTCGGTCGTCAGCGCCCGGGCCGGGCTCCCGGGCGCCAGGAAAAAGGCGGCAAGCAGAAGGGGGCGCCAGCGGGCGAGGGGGGCGCCGAGGGCAGGCCGGGGTGTGATCGTATCCATGTTGCTCCGCATTGGGATTAAGGCAGCGGCACGATGGAGCAGAAGCCTTCCGCATCGCCCGCCAGGACCACCGGTTTCATGGCGCTCGCTTGAAGGGAGCCCAGTTCGTTTTCGTTAGAGGAAGAGGCCCCCCAGTGTATCGGGAACCGGGGGGCGAACAGCAGGGGGCCCGAGGGGCGGGCGGGCAGCCGCAGGGCGTGCAGCGGCTTCAAGGTGGCTGCGTCGAGGAGGCTCAGCGTGCCGTGTATGTCCGAGCAGGCGATCAGGGGCCTGGCGCCTTCCGTGGCGATAACGTCGATCAGCCAGGTGGGCCACTGGAGGTCGGCCAGGATCGTGCCCTTCGCGGGGTCGAGGAGCAGGATCCGGTTGTTCTTCCCGACCACCAGCACCCGGTCGCCGATCCGGACCGGCTCTTTCAGCAGCACGTCGCCGACGGCCTGTTTCCAGAGGACGGCGCCGTCCGCCGGATTGAAGGCGGTCAGGATGTCATCGGAGAGGCGGAAAAGCTTGGAAGGCTCCTGCTCGTCGGCAAGGATGGCGGGGGCTTTTCCCTTTTTGCGGGCCTTTGGCTTGGCGCCAGCCGGGGGATCGAGTGGGAGGCCGGTTCGGGGATCGAAGGAGGCAAGGCCCTGCGGGGAAGAGAGGCACAGGCGATCGGAGTCGGCCGAAAGCAGATGGGCCGGTCCGTTTGTTTCCACGAGCACAAAATCGCTGAGGCCGAATCCCTGCTGCCGGGCCAGGCCGTAGAACATCCGGGTCAGGTAGCCGTAATACTGCTCTTCGGGGATTTCGTCCTTGCCGGTCACCTGCGTGGCCGGCCCCCGGGTCAGGCGGATGGAGCTGGCCTGGAAGCCGAAGCGGATTTCGGCGAGCAGCGATTGATCGGCCGTTGCCCAGGAGGGGGTGAGCCCGTTTTCAAGCATGGCGCCGGCGATCATGGCTTCCAGGGAAGGCAGGGCTTCCTGCCTGGAGACGGACGTTGCCCGCTTGACCGGAGCCAGGTTCTCCATGCTAAGCGTGCCGGACGGGGTGTTGCGGATCTCGGCCTCATCCCGCTCGGTCACGGTCAGGGTTAACACCGGCTGAGCCGGTTGTTTTTCCGGCTTTTCGAAAAATGCCTGAATCGCGGAGACAAGTCGTCCGGTGGGAACATACCAGACTTTCACCCCCTGTTTGTAGCTGATGGGATAGGGAACGTGAGCCGCCAGGCGGGGCGGCGTGCCGGGGGCTTCGAAGAGGAAGGCGAAGGCGTTGGCCTGATCGCCGAAACCGGTGAGCACGACCGACAGCCAGGGGCCCTCGCGCAGGCTTTCGGGGCGTTGATTCCAGCGGGAGGCGGGAATCGCGGTGGCGTCACACCCGTCGCCCTGTTTCAGGGCGGCGGCCAACTCGGCGGTGGTGAGGGAGCCCCCGGAGATGCCCAGGGAGAAGACCGACACCGCGAACCGGGGCTTGGCGGCCCCCTCCGCGGCGTTCGCCGGTGAAAAGGACCAGGGGGCGAGCAGGCCGAGGAGGGCCGGGAGCAGACGCGTGAGGAAGGAGTGACGGATCATTCTTGAAAGGTACCCAACAAAGGCTGCGCTGTAAAGTCAGTCGTATGGTTGACTTTTTCAACAGGCCATGCGAAAAGTGCCGTTTACGAGGAGAAGGCGATGGAAAAGGCATTGCATTGGGATTTTCCGCTCCCCCGGGCGCATACGGGGGTGGTGCTGGGCAATGGCGTCCAGGGCGTCATGGTGTGGGGCGGAGAGCCGACGCTCAAACTGACGGTCGCCCGGGCGGGCTTCTGGGACCATCGCGGCGGCACGCCGTTCAACTCGAGGGCCACTTACAAGGACGTGCGCCGTTTGCTGGAAGCGAACGATGAGGCAGGCATCCGCCGCACGTTTGCCACGGGGAAAATTGCCGGCCACGAGGTGGAGCCTTACCAGATCGGCGGCTCCCTGGTGGAGCTGAGCTTTTCCAATGGATGGATTCCAGTGACGGCCGAGCTGCGGCTGCATAACGCCACCGTGGACGTGACACTCTGCGCGAAAGACGGAAAAACCTCCCTGGTTCGGATCCGCCAGTCCATGGATGCGGAGCTGGCCTGGGTCGAGTGGAACGCGCACGAGATCGGCGCCGTGCAGGTGCGGCTGCGTCCGCCCTGGGATTTTGTCGGAGAAAAGCTCGCCTTGCTGGATATCACGCCGCCGGAGGTGTGGGCCGACAAGGAGGGCGGCGGCTTCTGCCAGCGCCTGCCGGAGGATCAGCCGCTCGCGCTGGCGTGGCGCCAGGCGCAGGGCCGCGTGATGGTGGCGACGGCGCTGGGCGAGGGGTGCAAGGAGGCGGCCCGGGCGGCGGCGCACGAGGCGGATCCGGGCGCGCACGGCAGCCGGGCCAACCGCTGGTGGGCGGCGTACTGGAAAGACGTGCCGCGGCTGGAGCTGCCGGATGCGGACTTGCAGCACGCGTGGGACTACGGCCTTTACAAGCAGGCGGGCCTGTCCACCCCCGGCGGCGTGGCGGCCTCCCTGCAGGGGCCGTGGATGGAGGAGTACCAGATTCCGCCCTGGAGCAACGATTACCACTTCAACATCAACGCCGAGATGATCTACTGGCCGGCGCTGGGCACCAACCGCCTGGCGCACTTCGAGCCGCTGTGGGCCATGATCAAGGGCTGGCTGCCGCAGCTCAAGGCGTACGGGGAGCAGTTCTTCGGCACCCCCGGGGCGCTCATGCTGCCGCATGCCGTGGATGACCGGTGCAACGTGATCGGCTCCTTCTGGACCGGCACCATCGATCACGCCTGCACGGCCTGGATGGCCCAGATGGCGTGGCTCCATTATCGGTACAGCATGGACGAGGCCGTCCTGCGCGAGATGGCGTGGCCCCTGCTGATCGGGTCCTTCAACGGGTACTGGGGCATGCTGGAGGAGGTCGGGGAGAACGGCGCCAGGCGCTACAGCCTGCCGGTCAGCGTGAGCCCCGAGTACAACGGGGCGGGCATGGACGCCTGGGGGCGCGACGCCAGCTTCCAGCTCGCCGCCCTGCACGCGGTGGTGGCCCTCCTGCCCGAGGCCGCCCGGCTGCTGGGCCTCCCGGCGGACCCGCGCTGGAAGGACGTGGCGGAGCGCCTGCCGCCCTACACGCTGTTTGTGAACGGGCCCGGCGATGAGCGCATCGCGCTGTGGGAGGGGAAGGACCTGGAGGAGAGCCACCGGCACCACAGCCACCTGGGCGCCCTCTATCCCTTTGCCACGATCGATCCGCTCGACCCGGCGCACCGGCCCGTGGTGGCGCGCAGCCTCCAGCGCTGGATGGAGCGCGGGGCGGGGAACTGGACCGGCTGGTGCATCCCGTGGGCGTCGATGCTGTGCGCCCGCTGCGGGCTGGCGGATGCCGCCGTGACCTGGCTGCGCTGGTGGAAGATGGTCTATACGAACGAGGGCCACGGGACGCTGCACAACGCCGACTTCACGGGCTGCGCGACGATGGCGGACGGCGCCCTGGGCACGGATCACTTCCAGAAGGGACCCGGGTTCAAGGAGGTGATGCAGATCGACGCCGCCATGGGAGCCCTGACGGCCCTGATGGAGCTGCTGGTGCAGAACCGGCGCGACGGGGTTTACATCCTGCCCCGGCTCCCCAAGCTCTGGCGGCAGTTTGTGTTCGACGGCATCCGCACGGAAGGCGCCTTCCTGGTGGGCGCCACGGTGCGCGGGCGGAAGGTGGCGGAAGTCCGCGTGAAGAGCCTGGCCGGCCAGCCGCTCAACCTGGCGCACGGCATCGAGGGCGCCTGGACGCTGAACGGGCAGCGCCACAGCGGCCCGCGGCTGGTCTGCGAGACCAAGGCGGGCGAGGAGCTGAAGCTGGAAGCAGCCTCCTAGCCGAACGTGTCGCGGGGTGACGCGCTGTTACGTGATGCGGGTTATTCCATTTCGGGCGCAAAAGGGCGGGTGCTTTCGGGCTGATCCGGGCTCCGACTTCGGAGGCGGACCCGGAAGGTCACGCCTCCTTGTCGTCGCCCGGCTGAGCCGCGAAATCACCTCGCCTTTTTCGCCTGATCGAAATGGAACAACCCC
>CAIKKV010000475.1 GCA_903828035.1 uncultured bacterium | reverse complement strand
GACGCGGGTGGTCCGCTCGGATTTGGGAACTTTCCGCTCCACGAGGCCGAAGGCGATATTCTCGGCCACGGAGAGATGGGGCCAGAGGGCGTAGTTCTGGAAGACCATGGGGGCCCCGCCCGCCGCGCCCGACGACAACCTGTTCGAGGCGAAGGTGCTCAAGGCGCGCATGGTGGGCGCCACCATCGCGGCCCACCTCGACGCCGGCGGCGTGCCGCTGCGCGCCACGCTCCTCAACCGCGTCGGCGTGACGCCCGCCTCGCTGGAGGGGCGCACGCTGAAATGGGCGGCCGCGCCTTCGGAAACCATTCTCCTGGCCCGGGATCAGCCATGAGCGGAGGCCGCCGTCTATCCCGCTTCGCCGACTCCCTTTCCGGCCTGCCGCTGATCCTGGGGGCCACGGCCTTTCTGGGCGCCTTCCTGATCTGGCCCCTGGCCCACGTGTTCGTGAACGCCGTGCGCGACCCCAACGGCGTGACCGGCATCTACCTGATGTACCTGTTCCGCAATCCGGCGGTTCTCCAGGCCATGGGGAACAGCTTCCTGATCGCGCTGCTGGTCACGATCACCTGCACGGCCGTGGCGCTGCCGCTGTCCTGGCTGTTCGCGCGGCGGGAGTTCATGGGAAAGGCCTGGTTCGGCGGCGCCCTGCTGCTTCCCATGATCCTGCCGCCCTTCGTCAGCGCGGTGGGCATGAAGATCCTCTTTGCGCGGGCGGGCGCCCTGAGCACGCTGGCCATGAAGCTCGGCGTGGCGGACGGCCCGGTCGACTGGTTCGGCGCCTTCCCGCTCACGGGCATCGTGCTGCTGGAAACGCTGCACCTGTTTCCCATCCTCTACCTGAACCTCGTGGCCGCTCTGGCCAACATCGATCCGTCTCTCGAAGAAGCCGCCGCCAACCTGGGCGCCTCCCCGAGCCGCGTCTTCCGCCGCGTCACCCTGCCCCTCGCCGCGCCCGGCCTCTTTGCCGGCATGGCGCTGATCTTCGTCTGGTCCTTCACGGAGCTCGGAACGCCGCTCGTCTTCGGCCTGCGGCGCGTGCTGCCGGTCATGATCTACGACGGAATTGCTGAAATCGGGACGAATCCCGCGGCCTACGCGCAGGTGGTCTTCGTGCTGGCCATCGCGGCGCTCGGGTTCTGGATCGGCAAGCGGCTGACGGCGCGCCAGCGGAACGTGGCCACGCTCGGCCGCATGAGTGTGGGGAGGCAGGATCAGCGGCTGGGCAAGATGGGAACCTTGCTGGCCTGGCTGGCGGTCGGCTCGCTGCTGGCCGTGGCCGTGCTCCCGCACCTGAGCGTGCTGATGCTGGCCGTCAGCCGGCGCTGGTTCCTGACCGTGCTGCCCGAGGGCTGGACGCTGGAGTTCTTCGGCCGCGCCCTGAACGCCGACCTCACCCGCGGCGCGCTGGTCAACAGCCTGGGCCTTTCCCTGGCGGCCACGGCGCTCGACGTGGCGCTGGGCTTCGCCATCGCCTGGCTGTGCGTGCGCCGCCGCGCCTTCGGCAGCGACTGGCTCGACACGCTGGCCATGCTGCCGCTGGCCGTCCCGGGCCTGGTCATTGCCTTCGGCTACCTGGGCGCGTTCGGCTCGACCTTTCGCGGCACGCTGCTGGACCCCCGGTTCAATCCGCTCCTCCTGCTGGCGGCGGGCTACTCCATTCGCCGCCTGCCGTACATGGTGCGCGCGGCGCACGCAGGTCTCGAGCAGGTGAGCCGCACCTATGAGGAAGCGGCGGCGAACCTGGGGGCCTCCCCCTGGCGCGTCATCAAGCGCATCACGCTTCCGCTCATCGCGGCCAATCTGCTGGCGGGCGGCATCCTGTGCTTCTCCTTCTCCATGCTGGAGGTGAGCGACAGCCTGATCCTGGCGCAAACCGAGCGGTTCTATCCGCTGACCAAGGCGATCTACGCGCTCATGGACGGACTCGATAACGGGATCAACGTGGCGGCCGCCCTGGGCGCCTGGGCCATGGCCATGCTCGGCGCGGGCCTCCTGTGGGCCGGTTGCATCCTGGGCAAGCGCGTAGGACAGATGTTTCGGGCCGGCTAGCCGCCCGTGCGATCATCGCGCCACGGTGTGGCGCTCCCACATCAGTCCCTCCAATGACTCTTCTCTCTGTCCCTGTGTGGGAGCGCGGCACCGCCCGCGCGATTCCGATGTGTGGCACCGTGGCGCTTTGTTCGTTTGCCCATCCAATCATCGCGCCACGGGGTGGCGCTCCCACATCAGTTACACCAAGTCGCTTCTCTCTGTCCCTGTGTGGGAGCGCGGCACCGCCCGCGCGATTCCGATGTGTGGAATCGTGGCTCCTTGTTCGAATGCCCGTCCAATCATCGCGCCACGGGGTGGCGCTCCCACATCAGTTACACCAAGTCGCTTCTCTCTGTCCCTGTGTGGGAGCGCG
>CAIKKV010000474.1 GCA_903828035.1 uncultured bacterium | reverse complement strand
GACATAAAGAAGCGGGTCCGACAAAAACCGGTTCCACACCCTCGCCCGGGCAATGGAAAGGGTTTCCTGGTTTTTCAAAGGCGGGCTGAAGAGCATGCCTGCCAAAGCCGCCAAGGCCAGCCAGGGGACCGGCCCCATCATCTCCATGCGGGTTCCCCCTCTCAACCAGACAGGCAGAACAAGCAGAAAAGATAGGAAAAAAAACACGCCCGCTCCTCTCCACGGATCCTTTTACTGACCTTCGTAGGAGGCGCCCGGAGGAATGACGGCGGGCGGGAGCACGGTCGGCGAAACGGTCAGGATGGCTTGCGTCAAAGCCGGGGGAAGCGCCATTGATGTATCCTGCGCAACCGTCATCACGGCCTCGGTCCACCTGGGCTTATCCGGGCCTATCCCCGTCAAAACGGCCTGAACGACGCTTGCGGAAGAATCCCCCGCGGCCACCATGGCGGCGGCCACCAGGTGCTGGAAGAAAGACAGCTTGATCGTGCCTCCAAGCTGATTCATCATCATGGGGAGAATGGAAAGAGCCCGATTTAAATCGGTTTTAACCAGTACTGCGATCACCAGCTCCGGAAGGCCATCCTTGAGCGACTCGCCTGTCTTGTCCGCCATCATCCGCCGAATCGTCGCCACCAGGGCGTCGGCCGCCTTCGCATTATCCGCGATGGAAAGAATTTTCAGCGCTTCCGCCTGGGCGGTCACTTGCGCAGGGGTCTGAACCGGCGGCGGCGCCGCATGTGCCACGCCGGCGGCCAGAACGAAAGCCATCATCAAGCCCATCATTGTTTTCATCGTCATCTCCTTGCGGCTTTCCGCTTAATACCAAACCGCCCCACCCACCCGGAATGTCCACTGCTGGTAGGTATCCAGATCGTTGTCACCCTGCTCGAAGGACCCTTCCGCGAAGGCCTTCCAGAACGCCTTGTTTTGCGGGGCGAGCGTCAGCCGTCCCGAATATTGCCAGATATCCGTCTGCCGCTGAGTCACGCCCTCATAGCTGATCGGGAAATCATATTCATCCAACCGGTAAGAAACGGCCACCGCCCCGCTCAGCCGCCGGACCAGGTAATAGTTGAGCCCGAGCTGCCCCGCATACGTGCGCCTCGTTCTTTCCTGCACCTGGACAGCGGCGTTGACGTCGGACCACGCCTTTCCAAAGATGCTCATCCGCTCCGCGCACTGCCAGTTCAGGAGGCCGTCGAAATCGACATCCCACTTCCGCTTCCACTGGGCGCCGCTTGAATCGGTCGCATGCTCGTAGGTCTTGCCGCCCACCCCCAACCGGTAGTTCAGCAATTCTCGCGGCTTTGTCTGGATGCCCAAAAGCCATCCCACAATGGGAACATCCCTCGACAGATCGTCGCCTTCCGCCAACCGATAATTCATATTCCCGAAAAAGGATGTTTTTTCAGAAAACCGATAACCGGCCTCCCCGTGGGTCGACCAGCGCTGGTAATCGGACAGGCGCTTGTCCTTGTAATCCACTGTAGCGATCTTGCCGCCCACCGAAAGATCCGTCCGCTCCAGCGCCCGGTATTGCGCATCCACAATACCGTCAAAACTCGTGCGCTTCAGCCGGTCATACTGCTCTTCCAGGTAAGGCAGCACGGCATCCCCGGGCATCGTCGTCACCGAGCTGACCGGCACACGCTCCACATCCTCCGCATCGCGAACCTTTCCGCCAAGGGAAATCCTGTAGTTGTCATTGGCCGGCCAATAGATAGCCGAAGCCTCGGCGGTCATGGTGTCGTAGTCGAGCTGCGACTCCGTGACATATTTCCGGGCGTCATACCACGCCCGCATACGAAGATCCCATTCCGACTCCAAGGCGCGATTGAAGCCAAGGCCCGCGGTATATTCGGAGAAATAATCGCTCTTAGCCTTATCCTGGACCTGATAGGATAAATCCGACTGGAGCGCCAACACCTCTCCCTGGGCCAGCCTCAAATTGCTGTCGTACCCGAAGGAAAGATCCGCAAACGGACTCGCCCGCATGGCGCCAAGCCGCACCCCCGTCCCGGCCGACGGAGACGCCTGCAACAAGGCGGGCACCAAAACGACTCCGGCCATCATCAGCCAAAGCCTGTCAAAGCTGCCGGATATATGAGCTAACTGACGCATGTGATTAAACCCCCTGCTCGTGCGCTACCACGTCGACTCCGGAACATACACCGTATCCCCTGGCTCCAGCACGATATCCTTATCCCTCTGTCCCCGCTTGATCACCAGCAGGTAATTGACCACCATCTTCTTCATCGATCCGTCCCGATTAAGCCGCGTCACGATAATGGATGACTCGTCCGCCACCTTCTCCAGCCCGCCGGACAGCTGTAGCGCACGGCTCAAGGTCAAGTTCCGCGTGGGTGGAATATTCACCCGGCCCGGCTGCTTCACGGAGCCCGCCACCATGACCGCACCCCAGGGGGATGCCTCGCCCGCCTGGCCTGTGTACACAAAATCCACCACCGGCTGGGGCTGCAGGATGTATTTCTTGTAAGACTCAGACAACCGCTCCGACAACTCTTTCAATGTCAGCCCCTCGCACTTGACCGGGCCAATCAACGGCAAGACAATCTCCCCCTTGTCCGAAACTGTCTTCACCTGTTCGGGAAGCTCCGTCTTCCCCCCCGCGGAAACAAACAGCCGCAACGCATATCCGACCTTGATCAGCGGCTCCCCATGGGCGGAAAACATGGCATTCGTTTCCGCCCTCACCTCGGGCGGGACAATGACAACCGGCTTGGGAGACGATTCCTCCCCGGTTATAGTGTTGCGGGCGGCATTCTTGCCCCAGAACTTATACCAAGGATTTGCACTTTTCGCAGACTCTGTGACTTCGGGAACAGACTTGCTTTCGGCAACCGGCTTGATTTCTGTAACTGGCTTGATTTCAGGAGGTTGCACCGCTTCCAAAACCGAACCCGAAACCGGAGCCACCGACTGGCTGGCGCGTCCATGAAAAAGCGATCGACAACCGACGCCGGTTAGCGCGGTTATCGTCAAAAACAGGACAATCCCTGGTAATATCAAGACCCTTTTCAATCCATATCCTTGGGTTTTGGTACAAGCAATGTAATACTATAGTAACTGAGGCTTGATAACACAATATAAAAAAGGCCATCGGCAAAGGCCATCGGTCAGAGATCCTGAACGCCCCTATCCCGTCATCCCGAGCAACCTGTCTGTCATCCCGAGCAACCTATCCGTCATCCTAAGCACCCATTCCGTCATCCTAAGCACCCATTCCGTCATCCCGAGCACCCATTCCGTCATCCCGAGCGTAGTCGAGGGATCTAATACTTCACGAAACCTGTATGAGACTCCTCGACTTCGCTCGGAATGACAGCCCCTTGCACACTGCCTGGCGCAGATTCCTCGACTTCGCTCGGAATGACAGCCCCTTACGCAACCATTCCGCCATCCTAAGCACCCATTCCGTCATCCTAAGCACCCATTCCGTCATCCCGAGCGTAGTCGAGGGATCTAATAATTCACGAAACCTGTATGAGACTCCTCGACTTCGCTCGGAATGACAGCCCCT
>CAIKKV010000473.1 GCA_903828035.1 uncultured bacterium | reverse complement strand
TTGAGTTCCAGCGGCAGGCCGGGTTTTATGATCAACGGAACGTGCTTGAGGATCGCGATGATCTTTTCGGGAAGATCATCCACGGGAGCGACGACGTCGGCCAGTCCGGCTTCGATGGCACTTCGCGGCATGCCGTCGAACTTGGCCGAAGTCGGGTCCTGCACGAAGACGATCCCCGCCTTCTCCTTGATGGCCTTGAGCCCCAACGTGCCATCGGTGCCCATACCCGAGAGGATCACGCCGATGCTCCGCTCCTGCTGATCGTCGGCTAGGGAACGGAAGAAGAAGTCTATCGGCAAGCGGAGTCCCCGCGGCGCCATCGGGACTAGCAAGTGCAGGATGCCGTGCAGGATGGACATGTCCTTGTTGGGCGGAATCACGTAAACGCAGTTGGGCTGGACCTTGGTGCGATCCTTGACCTGGACGACCTGCATGTGGGTGGCGCGCTGGAGCAACTCGGGCATGATACCCTTGTGGGTCGGGTCCAGATGCTGCACGATGACAAAAGCCATGCCGCTTCCTTCGGGCACGTGTCCCAGGAATCGTTCCAGAGCCTCCAGTCCGCCGGCGGAGGCTCCGAGGCCGACGATGGGGAATAGTGCCTTCTCCGGCCGGGACGTTTGGAGGGCGGTGGCGATTTTGACCGGTTGTTTTTTAAGGCCTTTGGGCTTGGTCTGTTTTTTCATGATCGCAATACTTTCCTTGTCCGCCCCAACCACGCTTGCAGCGCAGTTGAAACCTATCTGACCACGAGAGGCGCTATTCCTGCCCAGCTATCGAGACTGATCGAGAGATGCGATAAGGTTACACCCAAAAAAATACTTAGCAACTCAAATGCCAATGGTGGTCTCGTAAGCGATGTGCACAATGCAATGGCACTTTGGGGACGAATGGATGGACTGCCTGGAAGAGGCGAAACTCCCGCTGGAGGCAGCGGTGCAGTCGCGGTGATCCAGAGTTCCACGAAATCCGCCCGGATGCTCTCCGGCACCAACACCTACACGGGCGCCACGGGGATAGACGCCGGCACGCTGAACCACTCCAATGGCCGCATGAGCTTCGGCTCCGGCGGCACCGCATTCACAGTGGGCGGACTCGCGGGTACGGTTGACCTGGCCCTGACCAACGCCGGTGGCGTGGCGGGGGCGCTCACCGTTGGCGGCAACTCCAGTGGCACCGCCTATGCCGACAAGCGCACCGGCATACTCCCCACACCCGTGGAGAGGGCCCTTTGTCCGGGCATACCCTAAAAATACCCTAAAAATCGTCAGCATCGCTATCGCTGATCAAGGCCGTGAAGAACTACAGGGATAACTGAGGGATAACACAGGTGTTCCGGAAGGGCCCCGTCTGAGAGCCGCAACCGTCCAAGAAGGCACGAAAAAGGGCAGGCCCTGCGTAGGGGAGACGGCCCGGAGAGGCGACTGGCCCGAAGGGGTTCCTAACGCGGACGGATTGGAGGCTGCATGAGTTCGACGGCAGAGCGTGACGGATGCGGAAACCCAGCTCGGGAAAACCACGAATTACCCCGCTCCCAGACGTCTAGAAATGTCCGTGACATGGGCGATTTTCGGGAAAAACGTTACCGCCTGGCGTTACCACTGACGGCTTCGGAAAGACAAAATATCGCAAAATATTGAGTGTTTAAAGGGCTTTTTGATGATTGGCACGCCCGCCGGGAGTAGAACCCGGCTTGCCAGGATGAAAAGACGTGCGAAGCAATCGTCCAAGTTTTGCCGTTGGAAGCTCCTGCCATTCGTCAGGTTATGACTTCGTTGCAAAGTTTTGTAAATGATTTCCCGGGAAAATGGCGATTATCTCCCGGCGTATTCGAGGCGCTTAACCAAGTTATCCACAAACGGGAGCCCGGTCCTTACCGGCGGATAATGTCGCCGTTCCACAGACTGTCGAGGAACTCGGTTGCGGGCAGCACGAGCACGTCATCCAGCAGGGTCCGGCGCGCACCCAGATAGACGCCAAACGCATGCACCGGCGCCGGGGAGAGTTCCTCGCGTAATCGTGCCGGCACCTTCTGCACTTCATCGAGCACGACCCATTTCCCGGCGGGGACCGTTCTGAGCTCGTGGAACAGCCTGCTGGGGTCACGCTCAAGACGCAGCGCCTCCCTTGTGCCGAGCAGGTCGTAGCGTGTGGCATCAGGGAAATGCTGCGTGATCCAGGTGGATTTCCCGGTCCCTCTTGGCCCTAGCAGGAGGATGGAGGTGTCGGGCGTCTTTAGCAATCTTGAATACATAGTTGTCAAATAAACGGTAAATATAACATGTAGACAAGCGGAAAATAGGCGATTTTGGCGGTTTGACTCGTTTTTGGGCTGGTGTCTGCGTCGGCGGGAGCAACGCGCCGGAGCGCTCACGCCGTTTTCCTGCTCGCCCGCCGCCGCAGTTCTTCCCGGATGTCCGCCCTGCGAATCAGGCTTGCCTTGCCGATCCTCCGCAGGTCCTCCATGTCCCCTCCTTGCGGAGGTTCAGATGGGGACATTTCTGCTGAGTCCACAAGGGGACATTTTCATGGAGTCTCGACATCACTAAGTTTCTTCTTGCGCGGGTCGTCCTAATGGTGCTATAAGAGCACCACTATGAAACAGCTGCCCGCCCAGCCGAATCAGAGCCTGATTGATGGGCTCGCCTGCCTGCAGGCCATTGCCACGGCCAGCGAGGCGGTGGGCTCGCGTGAATTGGCCCGGCGCCTGGGGTTGGAGCCCACCCGCGTCAATCGTCTCATCAAGACTCTCGCGCACCTTGGTTTAACGGCCCAGACAGAGGCCCGGAAGTATACGGTCGGGCCTGCAATCCATGTGCTCGCGGCCCAGACCCTTTTTGCATCCGGCCTGTTGCGTCGCGCGCTGCCGGTGTTGCGCGGACTCCAGCCCACCCGCTGTTGGGTCGCCCTGGGTGTGCTGTGGCAGGATCAGGTATCCTATCTCTGCCACGCCGATCCCCTCCGGCCTGTTGAAGAGGGCATCGGGCGGATCAGCCTCTATCCCGCCACCCAGTCCAGCATAGGCATGGCTCTTCTGGCTGCCCAGCCTGAAGCCGCCGTGCGCCAACTCTACCGGAATCGGGATATTCCCCGTTTCGGACGGAATCTTCCGGCGCTGCTTCGCAGGGTGAGGGAAATCCGGGAAAAGGGGTATGCCCTTGTCTCAGATCACGGGGATGCCTCGTTGGCCGTTCCCATCGGCAAGGCCCCAACGGCCGCCTTGGCCTTGTCGGGTCACCGGGTGGCATCCGATCAGGATTCGTGTCTTGTTGAATTGCAGAAGGTGGCGGAACGCCTGGCGGCAGAAGAGGGGGAAGCATTATGAAGTCAAAAGTGGAAACCTATGATGTGGTTGTGTGCGGGGGTGGATTGGCCGGCTTCTGCGCCGCGGTATCCGCCGCGCGGCAAGGCCTGAAGGCCTGCCTGGTGCATGAACGGCCCGTGCTGGGCGGCGTGGCCAGCTCGGAGATGCGCGTTACCGTCCACGGCGCCTCCTGTCACCACCCCTACCCGCCCGGGCAACGGGACGAACCTATGGCGCAGCGATCCTTCACAGTCGATGCCCCAGTGGCTGGCGTTGAGCTGGCCCGCCCCCGCGACTGTGAAACGGGTGGAGCTGACCTTCTCTGGTCACACCTGGGGCGAGGTCCACCAGGAGCCGGGCTTCTTTCGCGACGCCCAGACGGTACGGGACTATGCAATCGAGGTGGACCGCGGCGACAGCGTTTGGGTTGAAGTAGCACGTGTGTCCGGAAACTACCAGCGCCAGCGCGGCCACGACTTGCCTCAGCCTGAATGCATTCGCCGCCTGCGGTTGATGGTGCTGGCGACCAACGGCGATCCCGCCGCCGCCGTGTATGAGATTCGTTGCTATTGAAAGCTCACGTCTCGTAAAATCATGGGCCGTTCATTTTCTTCTTGAGCAGGATAGGCAACCGGGTTAGTGTACCACCATTGTTGGTCATATAGCCAATATAGTTGGTGCTATAGGAAGGCAAGGATAACATGCTGGAACCCCTGTTAGGCTCGGTCAATGCGGAGCGGGCGATGCTCTTCCTTCTCGCTCGGGAGGAGGGGTTTGCCAGCGAGATGGCGGATTTCTTTGATACGAACCTCTACGGCCTCCAGAAGCAACTGGACAAGCTGGAGAACGGTGGCGTTCTGACCAGTCGCACGGCAGGCCGAACCCGGCTCTACCAGTTCAGCCCACGGTACGCCTTTCTCAAGGAGTTGAAGGCTCTGCTCCAGAAGGCCTTGTCCGCCTATCCCTCCGATGAGCAGACCCGACTGCTCGTGTTCCGCCGCCGTCCAAGGCGGAGGGGGAAGCCCTTGTGAAGCCCGTCCGGGTCATGTCGCGTCTGGAACTGGCGGGCTTCATCGCTGGAGCCTTCAAGGCAAAGGGCATCTCCGTGGTCCTTTCCGGCGGGTCTTGTGTGTCCATCTACAGCGGGGATCGCTATGTCTCGATGGATTTGGATTTCGTCAATGCGGGGTTTGCGAAGCGTTCCCTCCTCAAGGCCGTGATGGAATCCCTTGGGTTCCACGAGGAGAACCGCTACTTCCGCCATCCGGACACGCCCCTCCTGATCGAGTTCCCGCCCGTGCCCCTCGGGATCGGGGATGAACCGGTGAAGCAGATTGTCGAGATGGATACCGGAGTCGGAACGCTCCGCCTCCTTTCACCGACTGACTGCGTCAAGGATCGCCTGAGCTGGTATTACCACGGGGGAGACACGGAGTGTCTGGAGCAGGCGATCCTGGTGGCCCGAGACAACCCGATTGACCTGATGGACGTGGAACGCTGGTCGCGTGCGGAAGGTAAAAGCGAGGCGTTTTCCACGATCAAGAAGCGGCTCAAGGCGAAGGGGCGGTCATAAGAGAGCGTCCGGAACGACCCGTCG
Organism: uncultured bacterium; assembly: GCA_903828035.1. The sequence goes on along the minus strand of CAIKKV010000473.1, from coordinate 456 downwards.
CCGACCTCAAAATGACCGTCAAAGTCCGAGAATGCACTTCATTATCTCCCGGATTATCTCCCGGAACCGAAAAGACTGAAAAAAGCCTGTTGGAATCAGCACGATCGGATTATGCGGAAGGCGATGGCGTTGCGAGGGTGTCGGCGAGCATGAGGCGGAGGGTGCGCTTGCCGATGGTTGATTTCAGGTAGGTTTCGCGGCGCAAGGCATCCGCTTTGGACCGATAGTGTTCGCAGAACAGCAGGACGAAGGGGCGGCGGGGAGCTGTTGCCGGGGATTTCCCGGAATTGTGTTCTTCGAGACGGCGGGAGAGATCGGTTGTGAAGCCCGTGTAGAGATTGTCGTCCTTCATGCTCTTCAGGACATAGACGCAGTACGGGAGAAGCATGGTACACCGTTTGTTTTATTGTTCTCTATCATTTAGTAACGCACGCCCCGTAGTAGAGCTCCTACCTG
>CAIKKV010000472.1 GCA_903828035.1 uncultured bacterium | reverse complement strand
GTCCACGGCTACGGCCGCAAACAGCAATGCTTGGCTTTTTTCCCGCTTCCGCAGGCGCAGGGGGCGTTGCGCCCGGGCTCCGCCTTGCCGGGAATGGCCATTTCAAAGGCGGCATTCTGCATGCGGCGGTCGCGCCGGATCTGCTCGGCCAGCTTTTCGAACCGGGTCGCCGTGTGTGAGAAAAAGCGCTTCCAGCCTGCGCACAGGACGCTCAGCCGCCGCGGATCGCGCGAGCCCGCATAGCGGTGCTTCAGGCAGTCCCCCGCGCACCAGTCCGCCCAGCGGCACTCCGCGCAGGCCGGGTTCCAGTCGGACTTGCATAGCCCGAAGGCCTTGTAAACCGGCGAGGCCAGCAGCTCCTCCCAGGAGTGCGTCAGGATGTTGCCCAGCTTCAGCTCCGGCTCGGCAAAGAAGTCGCAGGGAAAGACGTCGCCGTTGTGCTCCACCAGGAGATATTGCCGGCAGTCGCGCCCCATGTGGCAGACGTTGGCGAGGCCCTCCACCAGGCGGAAGAGGATCGAGTCGAACAGCCGCACCGAGACGCGCCGCGTGTCGCGCGCGTACCAGCGGTCGAACATCGCGCAGAGGAACTCGCCCCAGGCCTCCGGCGGCACGCTGAAGGGCAGGGGCTTGCCGTCCGCATCGAACTCCACGCAGGGAATGTACTGATGGAAAAGGTGCCCCTCGTCCACCAGCCCCTGGTAGACCGCCTCGGGCTGCGCGCCGTTCAGCGCGTTGACCAGGGTCAGGATGTTGAACTCCACCTTGTGCTTCCGTAGCACGTCCAGGCCGCGCTGCACGGCGGCATGGGTGGGGCGGCCGTCGGCCGTCACGCGGTTCGGGTCGTGCAGGGCGGCCGGGCCGTCCAGGCTCACCCCCAGCAGGAACTGGTAGGCCGCGAGGTGCTCCGCGAAGGCGTCGTCGAGCAGGGTCCCGTTGGTCTGCAGCCCGTTGGCCACCACGGCGCCGGGCTTCCCGTGCTTTTTCTGGAGCTCCGTCACCCGGCGGAAGAAGTCGACCCCCATGAGCGTCGGCTCGCCCCCCTGCCAGCCGAAGGCGTACTGCGGCTGGTCGGTGGCCATGTAGGAGGCGATCAGGCGGTCGAGCACCTCGTCCGGCATCCGGTGGCGGGTGGAATCGGGGTACAGCGCCGCCTTTCCCAGGTAGAAGCAGTAGGAGCAGCGGAGGTTGCAGTCGGCGCCCGCCGGCTTGATGAGCAGCGAAAACGGCGTTGAAGGGGAAAGGGGCATAAGTGTTCTATTATATCACGCCGAAAGGCTGGACGCAAAGTTTGAATCATGGCACAATGAGCGATCAAGGAGGGCGGACCGCGTGCACGACCGACAGGATATCCCCAAACGGCAGTACTGCATGTTCATGGTGGCGGATCTGTTCTGTCGTCTGGTGCCCCGCCGGCTCGCCTACTACACGGCCCTGCGCCTGGCCGACACCTTCTACCGTTCCGATATCCGGGCCCGCAAGGCCGTCCGCTCCAACATGCGCCGGGTCACCGCCCACATGGGGCTGAAGCTCGACGACATCGAGATCGAGCAGCGCGTCCGCCAGGTGTTCCAGGGGTTCGCGAAGTACCTGGTCGATTTCATCAGCTTTTCGCAGCTGACCCCGGAGACGGTGCACCAGCTGGTGGACATCGAGAACCGCGAGCAGCTGGACCGCGTGCGCGCCTTGAAGAAAGGGGCGCTGCTGGTCTCGGCCCACCAGGGCAACTGGGAGCTGGCGGGCGCCGTGCTGGTGGCCCTGGGCTACCCGATCACCGCCGTGGCCCAGCCCCAGGAGCAGAAGAAGTTGAACAACCTGTTCAACAGCTACCGGCGCCGGCGGGGCATCAACGTGGTGCCCCTCGGCCTGATGGTCATGCGGCAGCTGATGGACGTGCTGGCCCGGAACGAGTTTGTCGGGCTGCTCGCGGACCGGGATTACACCCCGCGCAATCACCCGATCGAGTTCTTCGGCGCTCCCGCCAGCCTGCCGCGCGGGCCGGCCTGGATCAGCAGCCATTACAAGGTGCCGATCCTGCCGGGGTTCCTGCTGCGGAAAGAGGACGACCGGTTCGTGATGAAGCTGTACCCGATCTTGAACGAGGCGGGCGACCAGGATGAGGAGACGCTGCACCGGGCCATCCGGGATGTGCTTCAGGACGGCATCAGCCGGGATCCCAGCCAGTGGTTTATCTTTGATGATCTGTGGGACGGGAATCCCTTTCAGGGCGGTTATCTTTAGGCAGGAGGGCGCATGGCGGAAGACAGGATGAAAAGCGGACAGGCGTTGCGGCAATCCCAGCGGGGCTGCGCGCTGATTCCCGCCTTCCGGGAGGCGGGCCGGATCGGGCCCGTTGTGCGCCGCGTGCTCGATTTCCTGCCCGACGTGGTGGTGGTGGACGACGGGTCGGGCGACGCCACCGCGGACGAGGCGCGCGAGGCCGGGGCCGTGGTGCTGAAGCACGAGGTGAACCAGGGCAAGGGCGCGGCGCTGACCACGGGGCTGACGTACGCGAAGTCCAGGGGGTTCGCCTGGGTGGTCACGCTGGACGCGGACGGGCAGCACGACCCGGCCGACATCCCGAAGTTCGTCGAGGCCTATGTCCGCACCGGGATCCCGGTGCTGGTGGGCAATCGCATGGGGGAGACGGCGGCCATGCCCCGCGTGCGGCGGTGGACCAACACCTTCATGAGCAGCCTGCTGAGCCGCGAGATGGGGCAGTTCGTGCCGGACACGCAGTGCGGGTACCGGCTGTACCGGATCGACGTGCTGCCGTTCCTGGTGACCCAGTCGACCCGCTTTGCGGCGGAGTCGGAGTCGCTGCTGCACGTGGCGGCGCGGGGGCTGGGCATCGCCGCCGTGCCCATCTCGGTGATCTACATCGAGGGCCGCGAGAGCCACATCCGCCCCGTCCGCGATACCGTCCGCTTTTTTTTCCATGCTGATGGACTACCGCCGCACCCGCCGCCGCCCCTCCGAGGAGTGACTTGTTTGCGCGAAGCAGGTGGGGCGAAGCCGCCGGCTGAGCCGCGCGGCGGATGGATGGGGTTACCTGTGGCGGATTCCGCAGAAGCCCTCATGTCTGGAGACGGGACGCCCTCGTCCCGCTCTTATAGAAGCATACGGCTCGGGTGGAACCTCGCCCTCCCGCGAAAAGGCTAGCGCCAGAGGGAGGGCCGGGTTACACCCCGGCCTTTCTCGATGTGCGCGATTCGAGCCCTTCGGTAGGTTGTAAACGCAAATGCCGCAAGTAGTGGTCATTGTTCATGGTCAAGCGATAGCCCCCTCAGTTCCTGGGTGAAGAGGGAGCTTGGGGTGGAGAAGCCCAAGATTCTCCGAGGGTAGTTGTTGATCCAGCGTTCGACCGATGCGACGGATTGGTTGGTAAAGG
>CAIKKV010000471.1 GCA_903828035.1 uncultured bacterium | reverse complement strand
GCAATCTGAATTGGCTCTACACGGCCACCACGACGGACGGCCGTTTCGCCTTCCTGGGTTTTGCCTCCCACTGGTTCGGCGGCCGGAATCAGGATCGCTACGAAGAAACGCGGACGTATATCATCACCGACCGCCCCGTCTACCGCCCCGGACAAGCCGTCCAGATCAAGGCCTGGATCAGCCCGGTCCGTTACGACTTGCCGGAAGCATCGCCCTATGCCGGCAAACCTTTCACCGTGCGCATCCTGGATCCCAGGGGCGAGAAGGTTCTTGAAACCAATCTCACGGCCGACGTTTATGGCGGCATCGCCAGCGACATGCTTTTGACCAAAGAGTCCACCTTGGGCGTTTATGCCATCGAGATTGTAAATTACGGGAGCAGCAACTTCCGGGTCGAAGAATACAAGAAGCCGGAGTTTGAAGTCACGGTCGAGGCCCCGACGGAGCCCCTGGCCCTTGGAGACTCCTTCAAAGCCCTCGTCAAAGCCCGCTACTACTTTGGAGCCCCTGTCACCAAAGCCCGGGTGAAGTGGAAGGTGGAGCGGCGCACCTATTCGGTGAGCTGGTTCCCGCCGGGCCCCTGGGACTGGCTCTACGGGCGCGGCTACGGCTGGCTGGCCGTCGACTATGACTGGTATCCCGGCTGGCAGCGCTGGGGCTGCTTCCGCCCCTTTCCCTGGTGGCAGCCGACCCCTTACACGCAGCCCGAGGTTATCGCGGAAAACACCGTTGAAATCGGCGCTGACGGCACCGTCGCCGTGCCGATCGACACCGCCCTGGCCAAGGCGGTCTTCGGCAACATGGATCACCAATACACCATCACCGCCGAAGTCACCGACGAGTCGCGGCGCACCATCGTGGGCGCGGGTTCGGTCATCGCCTCCCGCGAGCCCTTCAAAGTCTACACGTGGACCACGCGCGGCTTTTACAGGGCCGGCGACACGGTCCACGCCTCCTTCAATGTCAGGCGCCCGGACGGCAGGCCCGTCTCGGGCCGCGCGAAGGTCCGCCTGCTGAAACTGGGCTATCGCTCAGGGGCGCCCGTCGAAACCGCGGTCCAGGAGTGGCCGGTTGAAATTGGCGAAACGGGCGACGCCGAGCTTCAACTGCTGGCTGCCCAGGCCGGGCAGTACCGACTCTCGGTCCTCGTCCATAGCGCCGCCGGCCAATCCGTCGAGGGCGCCTGCCTCGTCACCGTGCGCGGCGAGGGGTTCCTCAGCGCCGACTACCGCTTCAATGCGCTCGAGCTCATTCCCGACAAGGCCGTTTATACGCCTGGCGAAAAGGTTCGCCTGTTGCTGCAGGCCGACCGGGCGGACACCACCCTGTTGCTGTTCACGCGGCCTGTTAACGGGGTTTATGACGAGCCCGAGGTCATCCGCCTGACAGGGAAATCGACCCTCCGCGAACTGCCGGTAACGACCATCGACATGCCGAACTTTTTCGTGGAGGCGGTGGCCGTGCATGGCGGGACGGTTCATACGGAAACCCGGGAAATCCGGGTGCCGCCTGAACAACGGGTACTGCATGTCACGGTGACGCCCGAACGGGAAACAGCCAAACCGGGCGCCACCAACAGCGTGATCGTCAGGGCCACCACGCTGGACGGCAAGCCAGCCGCGGCATCGATAGTGCTGACGGTTTACGACAAGGCGGTGGACTATATTTCCGGGGGCCCCAATGTGCCGGAAATCCGCGAGTTCTTCTGGAAATGGCGGCGGCATCACTCGCCCGTCAGCCAAACCAGTGCCGACCGCCATTCGGCGCCGGTGAATCCCCGCGGCTCGCCCGGCATGAACAACCTGGGGCTTTTCGGAGACACGGTGGCTGATGAAGTCAAAGAGGCCTCTCTCAACGGCTTCGCGGGCCCGGTTGTCATGAAAGGGATGCGTAGCGGTAGCGCCATGGCAGTCGGCGGCGCCGTCGATTCACTGATGCCCATGGCTGCCTCCGCTCCCATGATGGCCGATGCGAAAACGAAGTCGGAGGAGTTCGGCTCACCCGTTGACGCGGAAAACCCTTCGGAAGCACCGGTTGCGGTGCGGAAAGCATTCGCCGACACCGCCTTCTGGGCGGCGGCGCTGACGACGGACTCGCACGGCGAGGCCAAAGTTCGCTTCCCCATGCCGGAAAACCTGGGTGAGTGGACCGCACGCGGCTGGGCCTTTGCCCTGGGCGCCAGGGTGGGCGAAAACACGGCGAAAATCGTCACCACCAAGAACCTGCTCCTGCGGATGCAGGCACCCCGTTTCTTTGTCGAAAAGGACGAAGTGGTGCTCTCGGCCAACATCCATAACGCCCTGAACATCGAGAAACGGGTGCGAGCCGTGCTGGAGCTGGAAGGCGGCACGCTGCAACCGGTTGGCAAGACAGAGAATGCATCGCTACGGGTGCCTCCCAACGGTGAAGTTCGCGTGGATTGGAAGGTTCGGGCAATCAAGGAAGGGAAGGCCCTCGTGCGCATGAAGGCCCTTTCCGGGGATGAATCGGACGCCGTGCAGATGGAGTTCCCCGTCTATGTGCACGG
>CAIKKV010000470.1 GCA_903828035.1 uncultured bacterium | reverse complement strand
GCTGGATCCCCATCCCCGACGAGGTCCGCCAGATCCTCTACCGCTGGAGGCCCACCCCCCTGCGCCGCGCCGTGGCCCTCGAGAAAGCCCTCGGCACCCCCGCCCACATCTACTTCAAGGACGAGTCCGTCTCCCCCGCCGGCTCCCACAAGGTCAACACCGCCGTCCCCCAGGCCTACTACAACAAGATCTTCGGCACCAAGCACCTCACCACCGAAACCGGCGCGGGCCAGTGGGGCTGCGCCCTCGCCCTCGGCTGCAAAATGATGGGCCTCGACCTGCGCGTCTACATGGTCCGCGTCAGCTTCACCCAGAAGCCCCTCCGCCAGGTCATGATGCACACCTGGGGCGCCGAGTGCATCGCCTCCCCCAGCACCCGCACCCAGGCCGGCCGCGATGTGCTCGCCAGGTGGCCCGATACCCCTGGCAGCCTCGGCATCGCCATCAGCGAGGCCATCGAGGACGCCGTCACGCACAAGGACACCAAGTACAGCCTCGGCAGCGTGCTCAACCACGTCCTGCTCCACCAGACCGTCATCGGCCTCGAGGCCAAGGCCCAGTTCGCCAAGATCAACGCCTACCCCGACGTCATCATCGGCTGCGCCGGCGGCGGCTCCAACTTCGCGGGCATCGCCTTCCCGTTCCTGGCCGACAAGATCGCCGGCACGCGGAACCCCACCGTGCTGGCCGCCGAGCCCACCGCCTGCCCCAAGATGACCAAGGGCGTCTACACCTACGACTCGGGCGACGTGGCCATGATGACCCCCATGCTCCCCATGTACACGATCGGCCACGAATACCAGCCGCCCGCCATTCACGCCGGCGGCCTGCGCTACCACGGCATGGCGCCGCTGGTCAGCCACGCCAAGCGCGAGGGGCTGCTCGACTCCGTGGCCCTGCCGCAGACCGAGTGCTTCAAGGCCGGCATGCTCTTCGCCTCCACCGAGGGCATCATCCCGGCGCCGGAATCCTCCCACGCCATCGCCCTCACCGTGCGCGAAGCCCTGAAGTGCAAGGAAGAAGGCAAGGCCAAGACCATCCTCTTCAACCTCTCGGGCCACGGCCTGCTGGAGCTCTCCAGCTACCAGGCCTACCTGGACGGCAAGATGGAGGATTACGAGTTCGGCCCCGAGGAGCTCAAGGAATCCATGAAGTGCCTCAAGGATCTGCCGAAGCTTCCCTGATTCCATCCGAATGCCAGCATCACCCGGCCGCCGCGTCCGGGATGGTAAAGTAAAAGGTCGCCCCCTGCCCGGGCTTGGATTCAAACCAAATCCGCCCCCCGTGGCCTTCCACGATCTTCTTGCAGATCGCAAGGCCGATGCCGGTTCCCTCATACTGCTCCCGCGTATGCAGGCGCTGGAAGACCTTGAACAGCTTTCCGGCATAGCGGAAGTCGATTCCAATGCCGTTGTCGCGGACGGCAAACTGCCACTCGCCCGCCTTCCTCTCCGCCAGGACCCGGACCTCCGGCGTCACCTGGGCGCGCCGGTATTTAATGGCGTTGCCAATCAGGTTTTGAAACACCTGGGTTAGCTGAAGCCGGTCCGCCGCGACCACCGGCAGGGCGTCGAGGGTAATCCTGGCGTTCGACTCCTCAATGGCCGCCTTCAGATTGGACAACGCGTTTGCGACTGATTCGCGGGTGTCCGTCACCCCCATCTCTTTCGCATGCACGCCAATGCGTGAATAGGCCAGCAGATCCTTGATCAGCGTCTGCATCCGGACGGCTCCCTCCATGGCGTAGCCGATGTATTCGTCCCCCTTGGCGTCCAGCCGGTCCCGGTACTCGTCCCGCAACAGCCCGACGAACGCGGAGACCATCCGCAGCGGCTCCTGAAGATCATGGCTGGAGACGTAAGCGAACTGCTCCAGCTCCTTGTTCGAGCGGGCGAGATCGGCGATCGTCCGGCGCAGCGCCTCCTCCGTGTGCTTGCGGCTGGTCACGGCGATCATCACGCCGCACGACCTCGAGCGGCCGCCGGAGGCCTCGCGGTCCGTCACGCCGCGGGCCTCCATCCAGTGGAGGCTGCCGTCCGGCCACAGCACCCGGAACTCGTCCTTGTACTCCCCGCCTTCGCGCAGGCTCCGCTGAAACCGCGATTCGGCGTCCGCCAGATCGTCGGGATGGATCCGGGAAGCCCAGGCCTGGTAGCTGGGTATGACGGAGCCGGGCACATATCCCAGCATCCGGTAATGCTGCTCATTCCAAATCGACTCGCCCTCGGGAAGGACATATTCCCAGGTGGCCATCTGTCCCGCCTGCAGCGCCAGGCGCGCGTGCTCCTCGCTCCGCCGCAGCGCCTCCAGCATGGCCTTTTCGTCCCGGCTCCGGTCGCGCCGCATTTTCGCTTCGCGCAACTCCCGCTCAATGGCCGGGACCAGGCGCGCGAAATGCCCCTTCATGATGTAATCCTGGGCGCCGGCCCGCATCGCCTCCACCGCGGCATCCTCGCCAATCATGCCGGAAATAATGATGAACGGGATATCCCCGCCCCGGCGCCGCAGCAACTCGAGCGCGCGCCCGGAGCTGAACCCGGGCATATTGTGATCCGAAAGCACGAGGTCCCACTCCCGCTCGTCCAGCGCCGCCTCCAGCTCGGGCTCGTTTTGCACGCGGTGGAAAACGGCCTGGAATCCGGACTGCGCCAACAGGCGGACCAGCAGGAGGGCGTCATCCTCCGAATCCTCGACGATCAAAACTCTCACGATTTCGCTCATAGCCGAGCGTCCTTTGGGTCAGAATGGCGGAGGCGCCTCGTTCAACACCAGCCAATACATGCCCAACTGCCGGACGGCCTCCGCAAACTGGCTGAAATCGACCGGCTTCTGGATGTAGCTGTTGCAGCCCAGGCTGTAGCCCGCCACGACGTCTCGCTCCTCGCGGGAGGAGGTCAGGATCACTACGGGAAGCAGCCGCGTCCGGCTGCTGGCCCGGATCTGCCGCAGAACCTCGAGCCCGTCCACCTTGGGAAGCTTGAGGTCCAGCAGCACCACCTCCGGCAGCGGTTCGCTGACCCGCTCCGCGTAAATCCCGCGGGCAAACAGGAAATCCAGAGCCTCCTCGCCGCTCGCGATCACCTTCATCTCGTTCACGATATTGTTTTTCTTGAACGCCCGCAGCGCCAGCGCCACGTCGTCCGGATTGTCTTCCACCAGCAGGATCACCTTGGTTCGCATTGGCCCCTTCCTTTCTCTAGAGCTCCATGAAAAATGTGGCCCCTTTCCCGGGCTGCCCTTCGGCGGAAACCGTTCCGCCGTGACGGCTCACAATCCGCTGCACGATCGCCAGTCCGATTCCCGTCCCGGGAAACTCGGCCGCGGAGTGCAGCCTCTGGAAGGGCTTGAACAGCTTGTCGGCGTAACCCATCTCGAACCCGGCCCCGTTGTCCCGGATAAAGCAGCGGATCCGCTGCTTGCACGGGAGGGCGCCGAACTCAATGACGGCATGCGGCGTCCGGCTTGTGAACTTCCACGCGTTCCTCAGGAGGTTCTCCAGCGCGATGGCCAGCAAATGCGAATCCCCGGGAGCCCGGACGTCGGGCTGGATGACGAACTCCACCGCCCGCCCGGGCTGCTCGAGACGCAGCTGATCGCTCAGCGACCGCACCAGCGCGCTCAGGTCCACGGACTCACATTGCATGGGAGCCCGGACAACACGGGAAAGGTTCAACAGATCGTCAATCAGCCTCGACATGTGCTGGCAGGCCGCCCGGATGCGCTCCAGGTACTC
>CAIKKV010000469.1 GCA_903828035.1 uncultured bacterium | reverse complement strand
TACTGCCGCCGCTACCGGTATCGGTTGCGACACCTGCTTGATCTTTTCATCCACAAACGCCTGCATCTTGGCGATGTGTTCCGGCTTGAGGTGGGCAAAGCGGCCCTGGTGTTGCATGTACTCATTAACCGGTTTGTACTTCTTCGGAACGTTCGTGTATTTATACACGCCGTTTTCCCACTCGTACATCGACCACATCCCCGTCTCCACGGCCAGCCTGGCCATTTCGCGCGTCAGCTTTTCATCAAACAGCCAACCTTTGGGGCATGGGCAAAGCATGTGCAGGAAGGTGGGGCCCGGCTGACTCAGCGCCTTCCTGACCTTGTTCATCAGGTCCAGCGGATGGGCAATCGTGGTGGTAGCCACATATTTTACCGCCGGATGCCCGCCAATAACCAGTTGCGGGGCGTTTTTGGGGAAGAGGGTTTTGCCCTCGGGAATCTCCTTGCCGGGAGGGGTGAAGGTGGTCGCGGCGCCGTACGGCGTCGTCGGCGATGTCTGAACTCCCGTGTTCGCGTAGGACTCGTTGTCGTAGCAGATGAAGAGAACTTTGTGGTTACGGTACATCATGGCCGACATTGCCTGAAGCCCGATATCCACGGTTCCTCCGTCGCCCGCCATCACGATGATGTTCGGGAACGGTCCGCCATGACGACCTTTGCGCATCGCAACCTTGAAGGCCGCTTCGATACCGGATGCAACCGCCCCGCCGTTCGTGATCTGGGCATGAATCCAGGAGACCGCGTAGGGAGTGCAGAGATAACTGGCGTTGGCCACATACATACAGCCGGTGGGGCCGATGAATATGGTATCCTTCCCCGCCGCTTTCGCTACCAGCCTGTAGTTCAGCGCAGGACCGCAACCGGCGCAGGTACGGTGCCCCGGCACATACATCTCCGGCCCCGGCACGCGCTTAAATGACTTAACAGGTTCTAACTGTTGATATTTATAGTCAAATGCTTGCATGTTTCCTCCTTGATATTGTAATGGGTGCCAGTGTGTTTACATCCCAAGCCACTGGACGTAATTCCGGACCTTCTTCTCAGCTACCGCCTGTGTGAGAACCTTTGCGATGTGGTCGAAATCGGCGGGCCAGATGACTTCTCCACCGAGGCCGCCCATGAAGGAGGTAACCAGGGGCCGATCGTCGAGATCATAGAGGCTGGCACGAAGTTCATGAATCAAATTGCCGCCCCGCATGGCCCCGCCGTAGGAGGTGCTGGTCTCAATCACCCCAACAGCTTTGACATGACCCAACGCCTCGGCAAGCTGGTGCGTAGGCCACGGGCGAACCCAGCGCAGCCGGGCCATACCGGCCTTTACTCCCTGTTTGCGGAGTCTGTCCACGGCCGTCCTGGCGGTGTTGGAATGGGCGCCCTGAATGAAGAATGCGATCTCCGCATCCTCCAGTTTGTACTGTTCCACGAATGGATCGTAGTTGCGTCCGAAGATGCGGTTGAAATCGGCCGTCGCCTCTTCGATGACCTTGGGAACCGCCAGAAACGTCTGTCCCCGCATGGCATCCATCGGAGCGCC
>CAIKKV010000468.1 GCA_903828035.1 uncultured bacterium | reverse complement strand
TCCAGCCGGAGCGGCGCGGCAATGCGTTCCTGGTTCCCGTCCTGCTCAACGGCCGCACCGAAGCCCGCTTCATCATCGACACCGGCGCCGAAATCACCACCCTCAGCCGCGACGTGGCCACGCGCGCAGGACTCACACGGACGAACCGCATCACCCAGGTTGGCATGGCCGACGGCACGCGAATGGAAGCGCCGGTTATGCAAATCGACTCCCTCCAACTGGGCGCCCTGGATCGGAAAAACGCGGAAGCGGTCGTGCTGGCCCAACCGCCCGACGCAGGAGTCGATGGCCTGCTCGGCATGAATGTGCTCCACGCCTTCCTGATCCAGTTCGACCCGCGCACGGGCCGCCTCGAGCTGGAGACGTTCGCTCCCCGCTGAGATTACGTTTAACGCAATATTATAGTTGTAGATTATATTATTCGCAGTAATATCCGGAATATAAACCTATTCCGGAGGACGGCATGAACATCGGATTACCCAAAGAGATCAAGATCGAAGAGTTCCGGGTGGCCCTCACCCCTGAAACCGCGCACATGTATGTCAAGCACGGCCACCGGGTCAGCGTGGAGGCCGGAGCCGGAATCGGATCCGGAATCCCGGATGCGGATTATGCCGAGGCCGGCTGCTCGATTGAATCGGACCGGCCTCGGTTATTCCGCGAAGCCGAGATGATCGTCAAGGTCAAGGAGCCCCTCCCCTCCGAATACCCCCTCTTCCGCCGCGGGCAGATCCTCTTTACCTATCTTCACCTGGCGGCCGACCGGCGGCTGACGGACGCCCTGCTCGCCTCCGGCATCATCGGCATCGCCTACGAAACGGTCCAGGAGGCGGACCACTCCCTTCCGCTGCTGGTCCCCATGTCGCAGGTGGCCGGCCGGCTCGCCGTGCAGGAAGGCGCCAAGTACCTGGAAAAAACCTTTGGCGGACGAGGCGTGCTGCTGGGCGGCGTGCCGGGCGTGAACAAGGGCAAGGTGGTGATCCTGGGCGGCGGCGTGGCCGGCACCAACGCCTGCAAGATCGCCCTGGGCATGGGCGCTGAAGTGACGATCCTCGACATCTCCACCCGCCGGCTGGCCGAGCTGGACGACCTCTTCGGCAGTCGCGCGCAAACCCTCTACGCCTCGCCGCACAACATCGAGCTCGCGCTCCGCGAGGCCGATCTCGTCATCGGCGCCGTGCTGATCCCGGGCGCGGCCGCGCCCAAGCTGGTGCTCCGCCGCCATCTCAAAACGATGAAGCCGGGCGCCGTCATCGTCGACATCGCCGTCGACCAGGGCGGCTGCTTCGAAACCACCCGCCCCACCACCCACGCCAACCCCGTCTTCATCGAGGAGGGCATCGTGCACTATTGCGTGGCCAACATGCCCGGGGCGGTCAGCCGGACCTCCACCCTGGCGCTCACCAACGCCACGATCCGCTACGGGCTGCAGCTTGCCGATCAGGGCGTGGAAAAAGCCCTCGCCTCCAGCCCGGCGCTCCGGGCGGGGCTGAACTGCCACACCGGACGGCTGACGCATGCGGGCGTGGCGGCGGCGCACGGGCTGACCCTGGCGGTGTGGCCGTGAACGCCGACCCTCTCGACCGGCGGATCATCGCGGCCCTCAACCGGGACGGGCGGATCACCAACAAGGAAATCGCGGCCCTGCTGAAGGTATCCGAAGGGACCGTGCGCAATCGGGTCCGGAAGCTGACGGAGGCGGGCCTGCTGCGCGTGGCCGGCCTGATCCGGCCCGACGACGCGCCCGCGAAGCAGCTCCTGCTCCTGGGCATCACCATCTCCTGCTCGCGCGAGCTGACGCGGAAAGCCGAAGCGATCGCCCGGCTCGAAGGGGTCCAGTCCGCACACATCACCGCCGGCCGCTACGACATCATGGCGGAGGTCTGGGTGGACGCCAAGGGCGGCCTGATCCAATTCCTCAGCAAGACCCTGGCCGCCGTCGAGGGCATCGCCTCCACCGAAAGCTTCCTCATCCTGAAAAGCTTCAACAAGTGGATCCCCTGCGCGGACCTGTAGGGCCCTGCCAAAAAGGCGCTCCGTCAGAAGGCGCGGCCTTTCAGGCGCACGTCCCTGACTACAATCGTCTCCCCGCGGCTGACGAACCGGCCGCACTCGGCGGATTCATAGCGCTGGTCGATCAGGTCCTTGACCTTGGGATAGTCGCCTTTGCGAAACGCCTCGCCCTCGATCAGAACGAATGCGTCCGGCGCAACGGCCTTGAAGTCGCCCTGGTAGTCGACACGGAAGAAGGGGCGGTCCACAAAGGCAAACCAATCGTTCGGCATCCCCACGACCGGGCCCTTGCCTGCCGGGGCCAGGGATCGCACCTGGGCCAGATAGGCGTCCAGGCTCCAGCGCTGGTTCTGGACATACACAAGCCCGTATTGCGGCAGCAGGTAAACCCATACCAGGCCGGCGGCCAGGACCAGCTTGCCGCGCCGCTCAGAGAGCCAGAGAAGAAGGAGAAGGAAAGCCGGATAAACATAAATGATATACATGAAGTTCGGCCGTCGGATGACAGCGGCAAAGAGCATGGCCGAAATAAAGAAAGCAGGGACAACCTTGTTTTCCCGGTAGTATCGCTTTGCCGCAAAAATGGCGCAGCAGCCCGCGATCACAAGAAGCTCC
>CAIKKV010000467.1 GCA_903828035.1 uncultured bacterium | reverse complement strand
TGGCCCAGGTTGTCTACTTTTTTTACGCCGCCTTCCGCGTTCAGGACTCCACCGGCGCGGAGCGGGTCCGCTTCACCGTGCCGACCGGCAACTTTGGCGACATCTTCGCCGGCTATGTGGCCGCCCGCATGGGGCTTCCCGTCAGCCGGCTGGTTCTTGCCGCCAATGCCAACGACATCCTCGCCCGCTTCTTCAACTCCGGAGTCTACGAGCCCGGCGATGTGCATGTCACGCCAAGCCCGTCGATGGACATCCAGGTGGCCAGCAATTTCGAGCGCTACCTGTATTACCGGGCAGGGGGCGATCCCGCGGCCGTCCGGACCTGGATGGAAAACTTCCGCAAAGACGGACGCCTGACGGTTAACGACTGGCACTCACATCCTGAAACCCTCCTGGCCGCCGATTCCGCCTCGACAGCCGAAACGCTGGAGGTCATTCGCAAAACCTGGGCCGACCACGCCTACCTGGCCGACCCTCACACCGCCGTCGGCCTCGCCTGCGCGGCCCGCCACCTCGATCCGAACGAGCCCATGATCTGCCTGGCCACCGCGCATCCCGCCAAGTTCGGCGAAGCCATTCGCGAGGCGACCGGGGAAGATCAGGCCCATCATCCGCTGCTTGATGCGCTGGCGACGCTTCCCGTCCGCTGCACGGCCATTCCCGGCACCACCGACGACATTCGCCGCTTTGTCTCCGATCACATTGTTTCCAGCCCCTAACAAGGATCACCGCATGCTTCAGCCTTTGAAGAAAACCCCGAACACCCCGCCCCAGGGGCCCATCGTTCTCGCCATCCTGGATGGCTTCGGACTCTCCGACCACGTGGAAGGCAACGCCATTCGCAGCGGGTACACGCCCCATCTCAACGCCTTGATGAAGAAAGCGCTGTCCACCAGCCTCAAGGCCCACGGCACGGCTGTCGGCCTGCCCTCCGACGAAGACATGGGAAACAGCGAAGTCGGCCACAACGCCATCGGCTGCGGCCGCGTGTTCGCCCAGGGCGCGAAGCTGGTGACCGAAGCCATCCAGACCGGCGCGCTCTTCCGCGGGCAGGCCTGGAAAGAGATCGCCGACAACTGCATTCAGCACCAGTCCACGCTGCAGTTCATCGGCCTGTTTTCCGATGGCAATGTGCATAGCCATCTCGACCACCTGAAGGCGATGCTCGAGGAAGCGAAGAAGTCGGGAATCAAGACCGCCCGCATCCATATTCTCCTGGATGGCCGCGATGTCGGCGAAACGAGCGCGCTGGAGTATGTCGATCCGTTCGAGCAATACCTGGCCACGTTGAATGCCGGCGGCGCCGTGGATTACCGGATCGCCTCCGGCGGCGGGCGCATGTCCATCACCATGGACCGCTACAATGCCGATTGGAGCATGGTCCAGCGCGGCTGGGACACGCACGTGCGCGGGAAGGGGCCCCAGTTCGCCTCCGCCCGCGAGGCCATTGAGTCGCACCGCAAGGCCCGCCCCGGCGTCATCGACCAGGATCTGCCCGCCTTTGTCATCGCCCGCCACGGCGAGCCTATCGGCGCCATCCGCGACAACGACAGTGTTGTCTTCTTCAACTTCCGCGGCGACCGGGCCATCGAGATCACGAAGGCGTTCGAGGATGACGCGCTGGACCGGATCGACCGCGACCCGCGCCCGAAGGTCGTGTACGCCGGCATGATGCAGTACGACGGCGACCTGAAGCTGCCCAAGCGTTTCCTCGTCACGCCGCCGGCCATCGATCGCACCATGGGCGAGTTCCTGGCCGCCACGGGCGTGTCCACCTACGCCATCAGCGAAACCCAGAAATACGGCCACGTGACCTATTTCTTCAACGGGAACCGGTCGGATAAGTTCAACGAAAAGCTCGAGACCTACGTGGAAGTGACCTCGGACGTCATTCCGTTCGAGCAGCGCCCGTGGATGAAATCGGCCGAAATCACCGACAGCCTGTGCTCCGCCATCGTCAGCGGTAAGTACCGGTTCCTGCGCGTCAATTATCCCAATGGCGACATGGTGGGGCACACCGGGGTTTTCCAGGCCGTGCAGATCGCGGTTGAATCCGTGGACCTCGCCCTGAGCCGGCTCATCAAGGCGGTCGAGGCGGCGAAGGGCGTGCTCATTGTTTCCGCCGATCACGGCAATGCCGAGGACATGTTCGAGCGGAACAAGAAGTCCGGCAAGGTGACCGTCGATCCCGAAACCGGCGCCCCGAAAATGAAGACGGCCCACTCCCTGAATCCGGTTCCGTGCCTGATCTACGATACCACGCAGAGCGGCAAGATCACGCTGGCCGCCCACAGCGGCCTTGGCATCTCCAGCCTGGCGGCCACCGTCATCCGCCTTCTGGGGTATGAGCCGCCGGCCGATTACGATCCCTCCGTGGTCGATCTCGCATGACCGTTCACCGGCAGTGCACCCGTTGCGGAAACTGCTGCCGCTGGGCGGGGTATGTGAGATTGGCAAAAGAGGAGCCGGAAGTCATTGCCGTCCACCTGAACCTTTCCCCGGATGTTTTCCTGGACCGGTTTACGCGCTTGACCGATGACCGCCGCGGG
>CAIKKV010000466.1 GCA_903828035.1 uncultured bacterium | reverse complement strand
GAGTAAAAAGACTGAAATAACGCATTGACCGAAGCCATGTGGTCACTTGAACCCATATACAATCCCCCTGTAAACCCGGAAGCGCCAACAAAAAGAAGGGGGAAGACGAAGCAAAAACAAAGGTAAGTCATCCCGAGCGCCCTTTTCCGTCATCCCGAGCGCCCTTTTCCGTCATCCCGAGCGCAGTCGAGGGATCTAGCACTTCGCCCAACAGCATGAGATTCCTCGACTTCGCTCGGAATGACAGACCGAGAGCGCTCGGAATAAGAAGGTTGTTGTCTGTCTTGTTATGCTTAAAATTGTGCGTATACTGCAAGTCGTGGAAGCGCAAGCCGTTCGACAAGGGAGTCAAAGATGGAACGCGAAGGCGATAACGGGAAAAGCGAGGAAGCGGTCTGGGCTTGCGAGCGCCGCGAGATGGTGGACGTGCTCAAGTCGTACGGCGTGCGCGACCCGCGGATCCTGGCGGCCATGGGCAAGGTGCGGCGCCACCTCTTCATTCCCGAGGACTGCCGCCTGCATGGCGACGCCTATGCGGATCACGCGCGCCCCATTGGGCAGGCGCAGACCATCTCGCAGCCGTATATCGTGGCGTACATGACCGCGATGCTCAGGCTGAAGCCGGGCGAGAGCGTGCTGGAGATCGGCGCCGGCTCCGGGTATCAGGCGGCGGTGCTGGCGGAAATGGGAGCCCGCGTCTTTTCGGTCGAAATCATTCCCGAGCTGGCGCAGCACGCGCGCGACGTCCTGGCCCGCGAAGGCTACGCGGACCGGGTGCAGGTTTTAACGGGCAACGGGCGGCGGGGATGGCCGGAGAAGGCGCCCTTCGACGCGATTGTGGGCGCCTGCGCGGCGGGCGAGGAGCCCAAGGCCCTGCTGGATCAGTTGAAGGAGGGGGGCCGGTTCATTTTCCCCGTGGGCGACTGGCGGATGCAGCGCCTCGTTTTCCTGCAGAAAAAAGAGGGCCGGATCATCCGCAAGGTGGATCTTCCGGTGCAATTTGTCCCCCTTGTGAAAGGGGCGGGGTGAGGAGGATCGGAGCGGTGGTAAAATTAGAGAAGGAGGCCGTTATGAGCATGGCGAGCGAGTTCCGGGAGTTTGCGGTCAAGGGCAACGTGATGGACATGGCGGTCGGTATCATTATCGGCGGCGCCTTCGGCAAGATTGTCTCGTCGCTGGTGACCGACGTGATCATGCCGCCCGTCGGCGTGCTGATTGGCGGCGTGGATTTCTCGGCCCTGGTCGTGACGCTCAAGGATGCGGTCCTGGCGGCGGATGGCGTGACGGTGGCCAAGGCGGCGGTGACGCTGAACTACGGCAAGTTCATCCAGACGGTCCTGGATTTCCTGATCGTGGCCTGGGCCATTTTCATGCTGGTGAAGCTCATGAACCGCCTGCGCCGGATGGCCGAGCGCGCCGAGGAGAAGAAAGAGGCCAAGTAGCCGTGTTCTCTCGGCGCTATCGCGCATGTTTGGGCGAGGCGCGAAATGGCGGCGGCGAAGGGACTCGCCGTCCTACCTGCCGTGCGCATCCTGTTTCATTTGTAATCCTCAGGTAGGGCGCGCAGTCCCTTGCGCGCCGAGCTTATCTGTGGATTACTTGGGTCCTGTAGGGGCGCTTCAGGGTTTATGGGGGATTATTCATTGAATGAAATACCTGTCAGGCCTATTTTTCTTCGACCGCACAGCGCCTTTGCCGTCATCCCGAGCGTAGTCGAGGGATCTCTTCCTTACCGTCTAAACCCGGAGATCCCTCGACTCCGGCCCGAAGCGTGCCTCCGCTCGGGATGACAGAATAAGAT
>CAIKKV010000465.1 GCA_903828035.1 uncultured bacterium | reverse complement strand
GCACGCGGTTACGGAGCAGCAGCGTGTCGCGGTTGGTGGCATCCTCGCGCCAGCGCCGCCCCTCTTCCCGCAGATACGCCTCGACGGCCTCCCGGCGGATCGACAAGAACGGGCGGATCACCGGAACCTCGAGCACCCGCGAGCGGGGCGCCATGCCGCCCAGCCCCCGCGGGCCCGCCCCGCGGATCAGCTTGAGCAGCACCGTTTCCGCCTGGTCGTCGGCCGTGTGCGCGGTCACCACGGCGGACGCTCCGGTCTGCGCCACGGCCCCGAGGAAAAACCCGTAGCGCTCCTGCCGGGCCGCCATCTCCAGCGACAGGTGGCCGGCGCGCGCCGCCGCGGGAACGTCGACCCGGCCCTCCAGGAGCGGCACCCCCAGCTCCCGGCACCGGGCCCTGACGAACGCGGCGTCCCGATCGGCCGCCCGGCCGCGGATGCCGTGGTGCACATGGACCGCCATGAGCGGGAAGCCGGCCGGCGCGAACTCCCGGAGCGCATAGAGAAGGGCCATCGAATCGGCGCCGCCCGATACGGCGGCCAGCAGCGGGCGGACGGGCTCGAAGAGCGAAAGGTCGCGGGCGGCTTTGGGGAACGCCGAGCGAATTGAAACCGGGGATTTCTTCATGCGGAACCTCAGCTCGGCGGCAATTCCACCAGGTAAACGCCGTCTTCCGGACCGGGCCAGCCGGCGCAGAAAACGGCGCCGCTGCCGTCCGGCAGCACATGGGGCATATGGAAGGGCCCGTGATTGCCCCCCTCCTCGTCCGACTTCGGATAGGCGCACAGGAGCTGCTCGTTCCACCCCTTGGCCAGGCCGGCCAGCTCGACGCGATAAAGGTGCTGGAAGCCCCGGCCGCCGGCCGATACGACAAAGCGGGAATCGGGCGTGACGGCAAAGTTGCAGCCCCAGCGCTCGGGCGGATAGGCCACCGCGTCCTCCCGGCCCGTGTCGGGATCCCAACAGCTGATCCACCAGCTGAAATCGAAGTGATTCTCCAGCCCTTCCGGGCCGGTCGAAAAATAGCTGACCAGGCGGCTCCCGTCGGGCGTCCACAGGTAATGGTCCCGCTGGCCGCCCCAGATGGGGCCGATGGGCTGGGCGTCGGGAGCCAGCGGCACGTCGTGGTCCCTCGAGCCGTCGAGAGTCCGTAACCGGGTGATGACCGTGATGGGCCGCTTGGGCGTGGGCCAGCGGTCATAGGAAAACTCGTCCGGGCGCCCCGGCCGCGGCATCATGTGATTGCAGAAATATCCCTGCTCATCGAGGATCAGGCGAGGCGGCGAGCCGGCGGCATCGATCAGATAGAACCGGGAATGAACGGGCTCGTCGTAAAACTGGCCCTGGCTCACCCCCACGCAGAGAAGACGCGGCTCCAGGAACTTGATCTGCGGGTGAATCCAGCCGGGCAGCTCAAAGCGGTTCAGCACCCGGCCCGAGCCGGCCTCCACCAGGGCGACATCGAAACTGCCCGTCCTGTTCCCCCTGATCACCGCCGCGAGACCGTCCGTGGATACCTCGCCGACATAGCCGGTCAAGCCCGGCGCCACTTCCTCAAACAGGCCCGACTCCAGGTCCAGGACCATGCTCCGGCTTGCTTTCGGAGCGGTTCGGCCCTGCAACAGGAGCTTCCTCCCGCCGGCCATGAACGGGTTGTGCTGGTGATACATGGTTCGCCAGACGCAGTCGGACGTAAAGCCATCCGGCGGGGCGGAACAGGTGACCAGGCGCAGCACGCGCAAGCCCGTGACGGGATCGGGGCGGCCATCAAAGACGCGGGCGGCTTTTTCGAACAGCGTCATGCGCGGGGCGCAATGCGGGTCAGCCCGTCCATGTAGGGAACCAGCGCGTCGGGAACAGCCACGGTGCCGTCGGCCTGCTGGTAATTCTCCAGGATGGCCACCACCAGGCGGGCCAGGGCCACGCCCGACCCGTTCAAGGTGTGCAGGAAGTCGGGCTTGCCGTCGGCCTTGCGATAGCGGATGTTGGCGCGACGCGCCTGGAACGCCTCGAAATTGCTGCAGGAGGAGACCTCCAGCCAGCCGTTCTGGCCCGGCGCCCAGAGTTCGATGTCATAGCATTTGGCGGCCGCGAAGCTGATATCGCCGGCGCAGAGCGACAGGATCCGGTACGGCAGGTTCAGCCGCTGGAGTATGGCTTCGGCGTCGCCCACCAGCAGCTCGAGCTCGTCATAGGACGTCGCGGGGTCCGCGAACTTGACCATCTCGACCTTGTCGAACTGGTGCACCCGGATCAGGCCGCGGGTCTCGCGGCCGGCGGCGCCGGCCTCCCGGCGGAAACAGGGCGTGTAGGCCGTCAGCTTGACCGGCAGCGGGCCCGGCAGCACTTCGTCGCGCTAATAATTCGTCACCGGCACTTCGGCGGTCGGGATCAGCCACAGGTCGTCCAGCTGCACGTGGTACATGTCTTCCGCCATCTTGGGAAGCTGTCCGGTGCCGGTCATGGAGGCGGAGTTGACGACGAAGGGCGTCGACATTTCCAGGTAGCCCTGCTCGCGGCAGTGGATATCCAGCATGAAATTGATCAGGGCGCGCTCGAGGCGGGCGCCGGCGCCGATGTACAGGGGAAACCCCGCACCGGTCATCTTGGTGGCGCGGGCAAAATCAAACAACCCGAGGCTTTCGCCCAGTTCCACGTGGCCGCGGGCGGCGAAATCGAACTCGCGGATCTTCCCCCAGGAGCGCACCACGACATTGTCGGAGGAATCCTTGCCCTCGGGCGTGGAGGCATGGGGCATGTTGGGGATGCGGAGCATGGCCTGGCGGAGGGCCGCATCGGCTTCGCGGACCTTGTCGTCGAGGCCGGCGATCTGGTCGCCCAGCCCGCGCATATCGGCCTGCTGGGCCGTGGTGTCGACCCCGCTCTTGCGCAGCTGGCCGATCTCCTTGGAGACGGTGTTGAGGCGGCTTTTGAGCGTCTCGGATTCCCGGAGCAGGGTGCGGCGGGCGGCGTCGGCATTGAGGGCCTCGTCCACCAGCGTCTGACTGGCGCCGCGCCGGTCAAGGGCTTTGCGGATCAGGTCCGTGTTTTCGCGAAGCAATTTAATGTCAAGCATGTGAACTCTCCCCGCCGCGGCCAAGTGCGGCATAACGATCCACTATAGGCGAAGCGGCCCCGAAAAGCAACCGTCAGCCCATCTGGGCCTGAAGCCAGGCCAGGATCTTCTGCCGCTCGGTTTCGGAGACGGGATCGTCGTTCCAGGACGCCAGCACCCGGTTCAGGGAATCGACGCCGCAGACGATCACCCCGCCCATGCCTACCTCGTCCCCGGTTTCCGGAGGGGTGCCGGCGAAACACAGGACGGGATGCACCACGGCGCGCATGCCGCCGGCCTCGAGGCGGGCGGCCAGCTCGCGGGCCGAGCGCCGGACCTGGTCCAGCGGCGGCCGGCTGGGCGCCCCGCCCTCGTAAAAGATGGCGTTGTCCCGGACTTCAATGCGCCCGGTCCAGTTCTTGGTTTCCACCACGAACAGGCCGGTCGGGCCCAGCACCACATGGTCCAGGTCGCCCCGGGCCGGCCAGAGCGTCCGGCCGGCCGGCGGCACCCCGTGGAACACATCCCAGCTGGCCGGCAGAAAGGCCAGCGCCTGGGCCACCTTCTCCTCGCCGGCGGCACCCTTGATCCAGGACGCCAGGGCGGTGCGGGAGAAGGCCACAAAAACACCGCATCCCCCGGCCAAAACCAGGAACAGCAGCACCACCACCGGGCGCGAGAGCGCGGGCCCTTCGGGATAGGCGGCGCGGACCAGCCAGCCCAGCGCGAACAGGGCGGCAAAGAGGGGCCACAGGGCGCGGAACAAGGCCATGGCGCGGGCGTTTTCCCCGGGCCGGCCCGCGATTCGGGCATGTGTGTTGCGGTCGGAAGGTCTATTCATCCCGCCATTCTCCACAACCGCCGCCCCGCCTGCAACTGATTTTGCGTTGTACTTGAAGAACAAGGTCTCTTTTGCCATAATCAAGACTAGCGAAACCGATCTACAAACGTTTTATAAAAATCATTGGAGTGCGCCATGGATCATGTGAAAGAAATTACAGCCGCTGATTTTGATGCCGAAGTGAAAAACTCGGCCATTCCCGTGGTGGTCGATTTTTTCGCCACCTGGTGCCCGCCCTGCAAGAGCCTGGCCCCCATTTTCGACCGGGTGGCCGGCGGCTTCGAAGGCAAGGTCAAGTTCGTCAAACTCAACACCGATGAAGCGCCCGAGCTGTCGGCCGAATACGGCATCCGGGGCGTGCCGACCATGGTCTTCATCAAGGGCGGAAAGCCGGTCAACACCTTGGTGGGCCTCCGCCAGGAGGCGGATATCAAGGCCGCTGCAACCGCGCTGCTTTAAGCCGTTTCCACGACAAGCCGGCCGGCCTCCACGGCAATGGCGCGGATTCGAAGCCGGACCGCCACAGGCAGCCCGGCCAGCAGAAGGTCCGGATTCAAGAGGATCTGATTGCCTTCCGTTTCAACGCCGGGCCGCCCGGCCAGCCGCTTTCCCGCCCGCTCCATGATCAGGCCGGTCAGGAAGCCGGAGCCACCGCGCCAGCCGAAAACCGAAGCGGTGGCGAGGCGAATGCAAACCCGGCCGTCCTCCTCCACGGCCGCCGTCCATTCCGTGCGGAAGGGGACCAAACCGGCCAGCGGAACACGGACATTCCCTTCAAAGACAAGAACGCCCTGCTCCAGGGTTAAACGGGGCTCTGACAGCTCTTCGCTTCCTTCCAGCAGGCGGAGGCACCAGCCGGCGGCCTCGGCTTCTTCCACGACCAGCCGAAGGCGTTCAATTTGCATGGGGAAGATCCG
>CAIKKV010000464.1 GCA_903828035.1 uncultured bacterium | reverse complement strand
TCCAACGCCATCAAGTTCCACGGCGAACGAAAGCCGGTGATCCTTGTTTCCGCTAAAAAGACAGCTCCCCGGGAGGGCCCCGCCACCCTCTGGAATCCGCCCGTGCCCTCCTGGCTGTTCGCCGTCCGGGATAACGGGATCGGAATCGATCCGCAGTACGCGGAGCGGATCTTCCTGATTTTCGAGCGGGTGCCTGCGGCGGAAGGCTATGAGGGAACGGGGATCGGCCTGGCCATCTGCCGCAAAGTGGTCGAGCGCCATGGCGGCTCCATCTGGGTGGAGTCCGAGCCGGGCAAGGGCGCGACCTTCTATTTCACGATTCCCGAATAGCCGCGCGTGGGCCGGCGCTTGATCGTTATCGGATGGCCATCCCGCCCCGCCCTCCCTCCCGCCGCTTGACAGGGGCCCGGCCCTGGTGTAAGGTCCGGCTTTTTTATAAGGAACGCCGTCATGATGCGGGTCGAGGCGAGGGCCAAGATCAATTTTTTCCTGGAAGTCCTGGACAAGCGCCCGGACGGCTACCATGATTTGCGCAGCCTGCTGGCCCCCATTTCCCTGGCCGACGAGATGGAGTTCGAAGTCAGCCCCGATGGAACCGTGGAAACCGAGATGGACATCCGGGAGCTGCCGGAAATCGTCGGCGTGAGCGTGGCGGAGTCGAACGACAACCTCACCACCCGGGCCGCCCGCCTTCTCCAGCAGGAGACGGGGTGCCGGCTGGGCGCCCGGATCCGCATCCGCAAGCGGGTTCCGATCGGGGGCGGGCTGGGGGGCGGCAGCTCGGATGCGGCCGCCACCCTGCGGACCCTGAACCGGCTCTGGAACCTGGAGCTGCCCCGTTCCCGGCTGATGGAGCTGGCGGCCCGGCTGGGAAGCGACATCCCGGCCCTGGTCCAGGGCGGGGCGGTGGCCATCGAGGGCGTCGGCGACCGGGTGACCCGCTTGGAAGCCGCGGCGGACCCGGAATTGCGCCCCTGGTGGCTGGTGGTGGTCAATCCGGGATTCAGCACCTCGACCCGCGATATTTACGAAAGATACAGGACCCGCTTGACTTCCGAGCCTGAATCCTATAACAATATGCGTTCTGCCTTGTCGACGGGAAACGTGCGGCTGGCCGCGAAGCACCTGTTCAACAGCCTTGAAGCGACGGTGTTCGGCAAGTATCCGCTGGCGCGGATGCTGGTGGCGCGCCTTCGCGAGGCGGGTGCTTTGGGCGCGATGGTGTCGGGCAGCGGCTCGTCCCTTTTCGCCCTGGCCGGCGATGAAGGGCATGCGCGGCAACTGGAGCGGGCCTTGCAGAGCCGGTCGGACGGGGCGATCTGGAGCAGGGTGGCGAAAACGATGCCCGATAGTGTAATGGTAGCACACGACCCTTTGGAGGTTAGAGTCTAGGTTCGAATCCTAGTCGGGCAACCAGCGGGTTTTGATCAGAAAGCGGTTTCGTGAAGATTTTCAGTGGAAGTGCAAATCCGGCGTTGGCCCAGAAGATAGCCGAGTATCTCGGCGTTCCCCTGGGAGCCGCCAAAATTTCCCGCTTTCCCGATGGCGAAGTCTGGATCAAGATCCTGGAGCACGTCCGGGGCGACGATGTCTTCGTTGTCCAGCCCACCTCCTCGCCGCCCAATGAAAACCTGATGGAGCTGCTGATCATGATCGACGCGCTCCGCCGCGCGTCGGCCGCCCGGATCACGGCCGTCATGCCCTTTTACGGCTACGCCCGCCAGGACCGCAAGGACCAGCCCCGCGTGCCGATCACGGCCAAGCTGGTGGCCAACCTGCTGGTCGCCTCGGGGGTGAACCGGGTCCTGACGCTGGACCTGCACGCCCAGCAGATTCAAGGCTTTTTCGATATCCCGCTGGATCACCTGTATGCCTCGCCCGTGTTCGTCAAGTACCTGAAAGAGAAGAACTTGAAGAACCTGGTGGTGGTGTCGCCCGACACCGGCGGCCTGAAGATGGCGCACGCCTACGCCCAGATGCTGAACGCGGGCCTGGCCATCGTGGCCAAGGAGCGCAAAGGCCCCCTGGAAGTGGAGGCGTTCAGCCTGGTGGGGGACGTGAAGGGGAAGACGGCGATACTGGTGGATGACCTGACCACGACGGCGGGCACCCTGTGCGCCGCCGCCAGTTTCGTCAAGAAGAACGGGGCGCTGGCCGTGTATGCGGCCGTGACGCACGCCGTTCTGGCGCCCATCGGCATCGAGCGGCTGAAGCAGTCGGAGATCACGGAAATCGTGGTGACCGACAGCGTGCCGATCCCGGACGCCTGCGGGTTGCCGTTGACGGTTCTATCGGTGGCGGAGCTATTCTGCGAGGCGATCCGCCGGATCAATGAAGACAAGTCGATCTCGGATCTATTTCATATCTAGCGAGAGCAGGAGAGAGTGAGTTATGGGCAAGGAAATTAAAGTGGTGGCGAACAAGCGCGCGAAGCCGGGGACCGCAGAGTCCCGCCGTCTGCGCATCCAGGGCATGGTGCCGGCCGTGATTTACAACGACAAGGCCGAGTCGAGCCCGATCCAGGTGAACGGGCATGATTTCACCATGCTTCTGCGCGGGCACTCGAACACCAGCCTGCTGATGACCATGGACCTTGACGGGGCCGAGAAGAAGGTTCTCGTCCGCGAGGTGCAGCGCCATCCCGTGAGCGGCAATCTGGTGCACGTCGACTTCTTCGAGGTCTCGATGACCAAGAAGATGCGCGTGGACCTGCCCCTCGTCCTGATGGGCGAGCCCCAGGGCGTCACCATCGGCGGCGGCGTGCTGCAGCACTTGCTGCGCAGCGTGACCGTGGAATGTTTGCCGGGCGACCTGGTCGAGGAGATCACGATCGACGTGTCGGGCATGCAGATCGGCCAGAGCCTGAGCGCCGGCGATATCGTGATGAACCCGAATGTCACCCTGATCACGGCCAAGGACGTGGCGGTGGCGACCGTTTCCGAGCAGAAGGTCGAGGAAGAGGTCAAGCCGGCCGAGGGCGAAGTGGTGTCGGGCACGGAGCCCGATGTGATCGCCAAGAAGAAGGAAGGCGAAGAGGGCGAGGCGGCGGAGGGCAAGCCGGGCGAGAAGAAGGCGGCTTCGTCCGACGAGAAGAAGTCGGGCGGCAAGGACAAGAAGTAGTCGGCGCCGGGCTCCGGGCCCTGGCCGCCTGAGCGGCCGCGCCGGGGTTGCGCCGCGGGAAGGAAACCGCCGTGAACCTGGTTGTGGGGCTGGGCAATCCGGGCCGCCAGTATGCGAACACGCCGCATAACGCGGGGTTTCGCGTGGTGGAGGAGCTGGCGCGGCGGCTGAACGAGTCGCTGCGGGAAAGCAGCCGGTTCGAGGCGGCCGTGGTGAAGGTGGATCTCGAGGGGAAGCGGACCGTGCTGGCGCAGCCCCTGACGTTCATGAATAACAGCGGGGCGGCCGTGGGCGCGATTTTGCGTTGCAACGGCATAGCCCCTTCCGATATGATAGTCGTTTTGGATGATGCGGACCTTGGCGCAGGCGCGTTGCGAATCCGCAAAAAAGGCGGCAGCGGCGGGCATCGGGGGCTGCAGTCGATCCTGGAGACGGTTGGAACCGATGAGTTCGTGCGGGTGCGCGTCGGCATCGGGCGGGACCCCGCGCGGGAGAACCTGGTGTCGCAGGTGCTGCGGCCGCTCTCGGGTGAGGCGAAGGACGTGTTTGAGCAGGCGGTGCTGAAGGCCGCCGATGCGGTGGCGTGCATCCTGAAAGAGGGCGCCGACGCGGCGATGAACCGGTTTAATGCAACATGATGGAAGAGGGCGCGGGAAGCCGCGCCGAGACGTGACGAGGAGGATCGAATTGAAGCCCTACGAAGCCCTGTTTATCCTGGCGGAAACCGTCCGGGACGAGAATGTTGAAGAGTTCGCGGCCAAGGCCCGCGCCGAGATCGAGCGCCTGGGCGGCGTGATCGAGCAGACCCTGCCCCTGGGCCGGCGTCCGTTCGCCGTGCCCCTGCACAAGCGCGATGGCGGCGTGTACCTCCGCATCGATTTCCAGATGGATCCGGCCAAGTTCCCGGCCCTCCAGCCCCGCTTCCGCCTGAACGAAAACATCTTCCGGATGCAGTTCGTCGGCGTCGCGAAAGAGCGCCGCCTGGCCGCCACCGCTTCCTCCAAGGCCAAGGCGGCGGGCACGCCGGCCGCGGCGCGCCAGGAGGCCTGATCCCAGATGGCATCCCTCAACAAGGTCATGCTGATCGGCAACCTGACGCGCGACCCGGAGGTGCGCTTCACTCCCGGCGGGCGCCCGGTTTGCGATCTGCGCCTGGCGGTGAGCCGGCGCTTCAAGCGGGCCAGCGGCGAGGAGGGCGAAGAGACCTGCTTCGTCAGCGTCGTGGTGTGGGACAAGCAGGGCGAGAATTGCGGCAAGTACCTGACGAAAGGAGCCCCCGCCTTCGTGGAGGGGCGCCTGCAGTTGGACGAGTGGGAGAAGGACGGGAAAAAGTCCAGCATCCTGCGCGTGCTGGCGGAGCGGGTCCAGTTCCTGGGCGCGCCCCGGCAGCGGAGCGAGGGCGAGGGGGGCGAAGGCGGAGAGGGCGCCCCGCCGCGGAGCTATCCGCCCCGGAAGCCGGCGACGCCGACCGCGCCGCCCAAGCCGCCGCCGGCGGAAGACGAGCCGCCAACGGGCGGAGGCGATGCGCCGGACGACG
Organism: uncultured bacterium; assembly: GCA_903828035.1. The sequence continues at coordinate 6,714 of CAIKKV010000464.1, read as the reverse complement.
AGAATCTGCCGTTTTAACGAAGAGAGAAGAGGAGACCGAAGGTCATGTTTGCACGAGGACGAACCAACAGCCGCAGCAGCAGCGCAAATTCCGATTGGAACGCCACCGGACGGCGGCGCTCCCGCTATCCCGAGGGCGTGAAAGCCATTGATTTTCACGATTACGAAACATTGAAAAAGTTCATGACCGAGCAGGGCAAGATCATGCCGAGCCGCATCACGGGGACAACCCCGCAGATGCAGCGCCGCCTCGCCCGCGCCATTCGGCGCGCCCGCGTCATGGGTCTCGTGCGCTAACCCGGAGCCTGTGCCATGCCTGTGGAAGTTATCCTGATGTCTGATGTCAAAGACCTTGGCGCCGAGGGCGCCGTGGTTCGCGTGGCCGATGGCTTCGCCCGCAATTACCTGCTACCCCGCAAGCTCGCCGCCCCGGTGACGGAGGCTACCCGCCGCCGCCTGGTCAAGATCCGCCGCGAGCGTGACGAGGAGAATCGCAAGGCCATCGACCGCGCCCGCACCCAGTCCGGCCTGCTCGCCAAGGCCGCCCGCGAGGGGCTCTTCACGATCCGCGCCAAGGCGGGAGCCGGGGAACCCGACGCCCTGTACGGCTCGGTCACCGTGGCCGATATCTCCGCCATTCTCCTCGAGAACAAGTTCGAGGTGGACAAGGCCCATATCGGACTCGCCGAGCCCATCAAGACTCTCGGCTCGTACGATATTCCCGTCAAGCTTCACCCCGAAGTCGAGTGCACGATCAAGGTTTGGGTCGTCGAAGACAAATAACGGTAAAGAGGCGGTATGCCTAGCGAGCCTTCCCCCGGGGCCCGGATTCCGCGCCTGGACCGGGCGCCCCCGCATAGCGAAGAAGCTGAACGGGGCGTGCTGGGGTCGGTGCTGCTCGATTCCTCCCGCGTGCTCGACCTGTGCATCGAGGCCCAGATGGGGCCCGATGCCTTCTATATTCCCGCCCACCGCCTCGTCATGGAGGCGGTTCTCGACATGTCGCGCGACGGCCGCCCGGTCGACTCGCTGACGGTCACCGAGCGGATGCGCGCCGCGTCCACCCTCGACAAGGCCGGAGGCCCCCTTTTCCTCGACGGCCTCATGGAGGCCACCCCCACCTCGGCCCACGCCGAGTACTACATCGACATCGTCCGCCAGAAATACCTGCTCCGGACGATTATCGACAAGGCCCGCCGCGCCGAGTCCGCCTGCTATGGCGAGACGGGCGACGCCACCGCCGTCCTGAGCGCCGTGGAGCAGAGCTTCTTCGATATCGGGGCCGACATGCAGCGCGGCACCGTGACGCGCTGGGGCGACGCGGTCGTCACCGTCATGCAGCAGGTCGAGCACTTCCTGACCGCGCGCGACGGGATCAACGGCCTGGCCACCGGCTTCCGCAATCTCGACAACGTGCTTACCGGCATGCGCGCCTCCAACATGATCATCCTGGCCGCCCGCCCGTCCATGGGCAAGACGTCGCTGGCCATGAACATCGCCCAGAATGTGGCGCTGGGCCGCGGCATGGGCGACAAGAGGCCCCGGGCCGTGGCCGTCTTCAGCCTGGAAATGTCGAAGGAGGAGCTCGTCCTCCGCATGCTCTGCACGGAGGCCCAGGTGTCCATGCCCCAGGTGACCTCCGGCCTGATCGCCCGCTACGGGGACGAGCACAACCGCCTGATCGAGGCCTCCAAGAGGCTGTCCAAGGCGCCCATTTACATCGACGATTCGGCCGGCCTCGACATCAACGAGATCCGCGCCCGGGCCCGGCGGCTGAAGAAAAAGTACGGCGTCGACCTGGTGGTGATCGACTACCTCCAGCTGCTCCATTCCGACGATTTCGCCAAGCAGGGCCGGCAGATTGAAATTTCCTATGTGTCCGGCGGCATCAAGGGCATGGCGAAGGAGCTGAAGGTCCCGGTCCTGTGCCTCAGCCAGCTCAGCCGCGCCACGGAAACCCGCGACAAACTGGGCAAGCCCAAGCTTTCCGACCTGCGTGACTCCGGCTCCATCGAGCAGGACGCGGACGTGGTGTTATTGCTGCGCCGGCCGTGCAAGTACCCCAATGACGACGAATCACACGATACCCTGCTGGCCATCGTGGATGTGGCCAAGAGCCGTAACGGGCCGACCCACGACAACGTGAGGTTCAACTTCACCGACAGATACACCCTGTTCCAGGACCGCGACGACCGTGACCGGGGCGAGCCCGGAGCCGGCGGCCCCGCCGATGCGGGAGGAGAGGAAGAATGAGGCGTCTATTCGCTTTGCAGGCATTCCTGCTGGCTGCCGGCTGGGCCGCCGCCGCGTCGGCCCAGCAGGCGGAGCCGGCGATTCCGCCCGTGGTGGAGATCCGCCTGGTGTCAGGCTCGGCCCTGTCCGTGGACCAGAGCTACGTGCGCGCGCACGTGGCCGTGAAAGCGGGCGAGCCCTACAACCGCGTGGCGGCGGGGCGCGACGTGGCGACCCTGCTGAAGACCGGCCGCTTCTCCGATGTCGCCGCCCTGGTCGAGGAAGCGCCCGGCGGCGTGGCGCTCACGTACAAGGTGGTGCCGAAGCCCAAGCTGGGCGCGCCGGTCTCCGTGCTGGGGGCCAGGGCCATCCGGGTTTCCAAGGTGATCTCGGAGCTGGACCTGCAGCCCGGCGACTGGGTGGACGAGGCGGCGCTGGGGCCCCGGGCCAAGGCCGTGGAGGAGCTCTACCGCCGCGAGGGCTACGCCGACGCCGTCGTGGAGTCGTCCCTGACCCTCATCGACACCCATGCGGGGCTCTGCGCCGTGGCCGTCCGCATCCGGGAGGGCGAGCCCCGGCGGCTCAAGTCGATCGCCTTCAGCGGCAACGGGAACGTCGGGAACAACACCCTGCGCACGCTCCTTGATCTGCCCAAGTCCTGGAATCCCTGGTACTGGTTCCGCAAGCCGAACTACGACGCGGCGGAAATGGGCCGCCGGCTCGATGACGTCCGCAATTACTACCGGGATCTCGGCTACCTGGATGCGAAGGTCCATACGCCGGTCGTGGAGACGGCCTCCTACGGCCGCCTGCGCCTGACCGTCACCGTGGAGGAAGGCCCGCTCTACAAGGTCGGCGGGGTGACGGTCCGCGGCGTCAAGCTGTTCCCCCACGCGGAGGTGACGAAGGAGTCCGCCCTCAAGCGCGGCGACACGGCCGCCATGGCCGCCATCCGCGACGCCTCCAAGGCCATGCGCGACTTCTACGGCGCCCGGGGGTACATCCGCACGTCCGTGGAGGGGGTGCTGACGCCGGCCGGGCCGGGCGTGATGGACGTGGCCTTTGAGGTGCGCGAAGGCCGGCTGACCAAAGTGGGGGATGTGGTCATCCGCGGCAACGTGGTGACGAAGGAGAAGGTCATCCGCCGCGAGGTGAACGTCTATCCGGGCGAGGTGTTCAACGAGGTGAAGGTGGAGCAGACCGAGCGGCGCCTGATGAACCTGAACTATTTCGAGAACGTGTCCGGCTACCCCGCGCCGAGCCTGGCGCCCGGCACCAACGACCTGGTCATCGACGTGCTGGAGAAGCCGACCGGGCTCTTCACGATCGGCGCCGGCTTTTCCAGCGTGGACTCGCTGATGGGGTACACGGAGATCACCCAGGGCAACTTCGACCTGCTGGGCTGGCCCTCGTTCACGGGCGGCGGCCAGCGGCTCAAGCTCAGCCTCCGGGCCGGCACCAAGATGAACGAGTACTCCCTGTCCCTGCTGGAGCCGTGGTTCTTGGACCGGCCCCTGGCCCTGAGCGGCGAGATCTACACGATGAGCCGGAGCTACTCCGAATACGATGTCACCCGCACGGGCGTCAGCCCCGCCCTGGGCTTCCCCGTGCCCCTGGGCGCGCGCATGGAGCTGCGCTACCGGCTGGAGCATGTCTCGATCTCCAACGTGAGCGACACGGATCCGTACACCGACGTCGACGGCAGCACGTTCTACTTCACCGAGGATGACGCCCACACCGACAGCTCCCTGGGAACGACGATCTCGAAGGACCGCCGCGACAACCCCATGCTGCCGACGCGCGGGTATCGCCTCTCCGCGGGCAGCATCCTGACCGGCGGCCCGATGGGCTTCGACACCGACCTGTACAGCGTGTCCGTGAAGGGCGAGCAGCACTTTCCGCTCTGGCTCCGGCACGTGCTCAGCCTGCGCGCCAGCGCCGAGGTCGAGGACGCCTACGGCTCCACCGCCGATGTCCCGATTTCCGAGCGGTATTTCCTGGGCGGCCCCCGCACCGTCCGCGGCATCAAGTACAGGGACGCGGGGCCCAAGGCGACCCGCCAGGTTCCGAACCCCGACGGCACGACCTACACGGATTACCAGCCCCGGGGCGGCCAGACCCTGCTGCTGGCCAGCGCGGAGTACACGGTTCCGGCGGGCGTTCCGCATATCCGCTTCGCCGCTTTTTTTGACATTGGCAGCCTGGAGGTGGATCCGTATGATTTCAGCTGCAAGGAATATGCCTGGGGCACGGGCATCGGGCTCCGGCTCGATATTCCCGGCTTCCCCGTCAGGCTGGATTACGCCTTCGACACCGGCGTGGGAACGGACCGGGAACTGGACAAGACGCGCACCGAGCGGTGGAGCTTCTGGATTGGGTACGGATTCTGAACACAGGGAGAGCGAGCATGAGCAGGAAAATGATTCGGGTGGCGCTGGGCGTGCTGATGGCCGGCGCGGTGACGGTGGCCGCAGAGGAGAAAATCGGCGTGGTTGACGGGCAGGCCGTCGTCAAGCAGTACTACAAGACCCAGGCGGCGACCGACTCCCTGCGCAAGCTCGACGACGAGCTGCGCGACGCGCAGCGCCGCATGGTGGCCAAGCTTTCGGAGCTGGACGAAGCCTGCAAGAAGGCCATCGCCGAATCCAACGACAAGGCCCTGAGCGACGAGGCCCGCGCCAAGAAGCGCGAGGCCGCCGAGGACAAGCTGGCCGAGCTCAAGGAGTACGAGGTCCAGGTCCGCAAGTCCGACCTCGACAACCGCCGGAAGATGGAGGAGCAGAACGCCCTCATGCTGAAGCCGATCATCCAGGAGGTCCGCCAGGCCGTGGCGGAGACCGCCAAGGAGAAGGGGCTGACCCTCGTGCTCGACGGCTCCGAGACCGGCCTGGGCGCCGTGATTTTCGCGGAGCCCCGCCTGGACGTCACCGACTCCGTGGTCAAGCGGCTCAATAAAAGCGCCGCCGCTCCGGCCGCCAAGCCGGACCTGCTGGAAGCGCCGGCGGGCGCCAAGCAGGCGGTCAAGTAACGCCATGGCGATGACTGTCGCAGAGCTGGCCGCGAAACTCGGCGCGCCATGCGAGGGCGAGACCTCCGCCCCGGTGCGCCGGGCCGCGGCGTTGCGCGAGGCGGGCGAAGGCGACGTGACCTTCCTCTCCTCCGCCCGCTACGCCGCCCAGGCCGCGTCCAGCCGCGCCACCGCGATCGTGGTGAAGGCCGACTGGGCGGGCGCCTGCGGCGCCGGCGCGCTCATCCGGGTGCCCAACCCGGACGCCGCTTTTATCCGCATCGCCGGCCTGTTCGCGCCTCCGGCGCCTCCGGCGCCCCCCGCGGGCGTGCATCCCTCCGCCGTCGTCGCGCCCACCGCCGTGCTGGGCGAGGGCGTGTCCGTGGGGCCTTTCGCCGTCATCGAGGCGGGCGCGGCCATCGGAGCCGGAACGGTGATCGGGCCGCACACGGTCGTGGGCTTCGGCGTGACGATCGGAGCCGGCTGCCGCCTCTACCCGATGGTCAGCATCCGCGAGCATTGCCGCCTGGGAGACCGGGTGATCGTGCACAACGGCGCCGTCATCGGCAGCGACGGCTTCGGCTATTATCCGGACGCGGAGAAGCACTGGCGGAAAATCCAGCAGGTCGGGATCGTCGAGATCGGCAACGATGTCGAGATCGGGGCCAACACCACGATCGACCGGGCCCGCTTCGGCGTGACCCGGATCGAGGAGGGGGCCAAGCTGGACAACCTGATCATGGTGGCCCACAATTGCGTGATTGGCGCCCACAGCGCCGTGGCGGGCCAGGCGGGCTTCGCCGGCTCCACGGTGATCGGCCGCCACGTCATGGTGGCGGGCCAGGCGGGCTTCGGCGGGCACCTGGAAGTGGGGGATGGCGCCATCATCGGCGCCCAGTCGGGCGTGATGGGGGACGTTCCCGCCGGCGCGTTAGTGGCCGGCATGCCGGCCCAGCCCCATGCGCAGGAGATGCGGCAGAAGGCCCTGGTGGCGCGCCTTCCCAAAATGCGGGTGCAACTGGCGGCGCTCGAGGCGCGCCTGAAAGCGTTGGAGGCACGGACGTGAAAGTTCTCGTGACAGGCGGCTCCGGCTATATCGGCAGCGTGACGGTGGAGCAGCTGCTGGAGCGCGGCCACGAGGTGACCGTGTTCGACAATCTGGAGCGCGGCCACCGCGAGGCGGTGGACCCCCGCGCCCGCCTCATCACCGGCGACCTCCGGCAGCGCGAGGCCATCCGGGCGGCCATGGGAGAGGTCCGGCCCGAGGCCGTGGTCCATTTCGCGGCCTACGCCCTGGTGGGCGAGTCGATGCTCGATCCGGACCTGTATTTTTCGAACAACGTGGGCGGCGGCATGAACCTGGCCGCGGCCATGAAGGACGCCGGCGTGAAGCGGCTGGTCTTCTCCTCCACCTGCGCCGTCTACGGGGTTCCCGAGCGCGTCCCGATCACCGAGGACCTGCCCAAGAACCCCGCC
>CAIKKV010000463.1 GCA_903828035.1 uncultured bacterium | reverse complement strand
ATTTGCCGCGAATGCGCGCCGTGGACCACCGAGCCCGCGCACAGGAACAGGAGGGCCTTGAAGAAGCTGTGGTTCCACACGTGCAGCAGGCAGCCCGCCAGCCCCAGCACCACCCAGGCCGGCTGGTGGTTCGAGCGGCCCAGCAGGGCCACGCCCAGGCCCATCAGGATGATGCCGATGTTCTCGACGCTGTGGTAGGCGAGGAGGCGTTTGAGGTCGTGCTGGGCGAGGGCGAAGGCGACTCCCAGCAGGCCGCTGACGGCGCCCAGGGCGAGCAGCAGGCCGCCCCAGGCGGCGGGCGGGTCGGGGAGGAAGGAGAGAAAGCGGACCAACCCGTAGATGCCGATCTTGAGCACCACGCCCGAGAGCATGGCGGACACGTGGCAGGGCGCGCTGGCGTGCGCGCCCGGCAGCCAGAAGTGCAGGGGCATCATGCCGGCCTTGAGGCCGAATCCGAAGACGATCAGGAAAAACAGGATGTTCAGCATGCCCAGGCTCAGGGTGTGGTCGGCGAGGGGCGCGAGGGCGTAGGAGCCGGTTACCCAGCGCCACAGGACGAACAGGCTGAACAGGGTGAGCGTGCCCACGTGCGTGGCGATCAGGTAGATCCAGCTGGCCTCGCGGCTTTCCGCGCGCTGGTCTTCCGTGGCGATCAGGAAGAAGGCCGAGAGCGCCATGAACTCCCATCCCAGCAGGAAGAGCAGGGCGTGGCGGCTGATCACCAGAAGCGTCATGCCGGCGGTCAGGAGCCCCCAGAAGACGCTGAGCTTCTGGCCGTTGGCCAGGTGCCGGCCCTGGGGCCAGTAGCCGAGGGCGTAGACGGAGCCCAGCGCGCCCATCAGCAGGATGGGCACGAGGAAAAAGGCGCTCAGGGCATCGACCCCGACCAGCCCGTTCCCGATCGCCGGCCAGGGGAAGTTGAACAGCGCCAGCGGGGCTCCGCCGAGCGCGAGGCCCGCGCCCGTCAACCCCGCGAGGGCACCGGCGATCATGAAGCCCGCGGCAATCCTCTGGCCCCGGGGGGAGATCCGGGCCATGAACAAGCCGGGAAATCCGCTCGCGGCGGTCAGGAGAATGGCAAGAATGACGAGGTTAAGGGAGGACATGGTCCGTTTGCGGGGTAGCGGCGGGAATGGCGTTTTCGGCGCGCGATAGCGAGTCCATCAGTTCATCGCGCGAGGCTTGCCGTTCCAGGGCGGCCTTGAAATCCGGGTTGTTGAGCACGAAGCAGAGGCGGGCCAGCAGGTGAAGGTGGCCGCGGACCGTGGGGCTGATCAAGGTGAACAACGTATGGACCGGCTGTCCGTCGATGGCGTTGAAGTCGATGGGGGTTTCGAGGAAGCAGAGGGTGACGGTCGGCTTGGAGACGTGCAGCACCACGGGATTGCGCACGTGGGGGATGGCGATGCCCTGGCCGATGCCCGTGGAGCCGAGCGTTTCGCGGGCCAGCAGGACCTGGTAGAGGAACTCGCGGTCCACCTCTTCGGGCAGCTTGAGCGCATCCACGACGGAGCGCAGGACGGTGGGCTGGTCGGTGCCGCTGATCCGGTAGGCGACGCCCCCCGCTTTCAGGGCGTCGGACAGGCTGGGCAGGGGGGCTTGGCCGGGCTCCGATTCCGCGAAAATGGAGGGGGAGACCGGGATCCGGCGGGCGGTGGCCCATTCCAGGATCTCCGCGCGGTTAAAGCGGATCTGCTCGTTGATCCGGTAGGAGGGGATCGCCTCTTGCTTGATCCACCGGTAGATCGTCTTTTCCGACACATTAAGAATGGCGGCCGTATCTTTAACGGAAAGCTGCATCGCGTAACACTCCACGGGGCATGTTTGCCCGACAATAGACAACTGGGTAAATTATCACCCCGTGTCCATGAATGTCAAACGCGTTTGGGGAACGGT
>CAIKKV010000462.1 GCA_903828035.1 uncultured bacterium | reverse complement strand
TGAGGGTCTGGTTGCCCGCGTCCCACACGGAATCCGCGCCGGAAACGCTGATGATATTACCGACCGATCCCGCCAGATTGCCCACGGAGCAAGCCCCGGCGCTGAAAACCTGGCCGCCGTTGGAGACCGCCAGGCTGGTGTTCGTGCCCGACAGGGCCACCGTGCCCGCAGACGTGAGAAGGCCCTTGTTGACGATGATGTAATTGTCTCTGAACAGGACGGAAATCGAGCCGTTCGAGAGCCGGCCGCGGTTGGTCACGATGACGCCATTGAAAGCGCTGATGCTGCCGGCTGTCGCATTACCGAGCATTAACGCGCCGGTGTTGGTCACGCTCGCGCCACCCTCCACACCGCCGCCGTCCACCGTGAGCAGGTTGTAGGGGGTGTTGGCGCCACCGGAACCCACATTGATGGTGCCGACGCGCATCAGAGAACTTGCGGCCCCGCCCGCCACCACGAGCCAATTGGACACCCCCGCGCCACCCAGCCCCAACGTCAGTGTGGTCGCATAAAGCCGTCCGCCGTTGGTGATAATCAATCCCATGTTGAAGGGGCCGGTGGCGCCGCCGACGCCCATCGTGGAAACATTGGTCAGCACCGCGCCCCCGCTGGCCCCGCATCCGTCGATAAGCAGCAGGTTGTTGGAGCTGACCGTGTTTCCCGCCGCCAACGATAAGGCGGTATTGTTCATGTCCCATTTGGAGTCGGCCTCGCCACCGGCCAGGATCACCTTGTTATTCGAGGAGCTGGAGCCGACCGTGGAAGCGGCCCCGACATACAGCTGGCCGCCGTTGGTGACCAGCAGCGTGTTCCAGCCGCTTCCGGCCACCGAGCCCACCGTCAAGGCCGCCATATTGGTCACCATGGCGCCGCCCGCCACTCCCTGGCCGTCGATCAAAAGCGTATTGTTTATGGCCCCGGAGCCGCTACCCACGGTCAGCGCCTGGTTGCCGCCGTTCCAGAGGGAGCCGGAGAGAATGGAGGCCGTGATGTTGGCGCATCCGTTGCCGATGGTACTGGCGCTGCTAGCGCCACCCGTGGGATTCAGGGTGAAATTGCTCATGACGAGGGCGGGCGTGGCCCGATAGGGCCCGGTGCCGATGTTCAGCGCGCCGCCCGAAAACGCAATGTTTCCGCCATTCATCGTCTGGTTGGTCAGATACACGGTGCGCCCGGCATCGTTCAGCGACAACCCGCCGGCGTTGGTGATCCAGGAGGTCGAGTCCACGGTCAGGGTGTTGTTGGTCGCCAGGCCGGCGCCCCAGACCAGCAGGCCGCTCCGGAGATCCCACAGCGTGTTGTTCGCGACCGTGACCGCATTGGAACTGCCGGAAGAACCGAGTGTCAGCCCCAGCGAAGAAAGGGTCGCCTGATCGGCCACAATCCGGTTGCTGAACGAGCCGGCGCCCACGCCGACGGAGAAAGCGGCGCCGGTGATGCTGGCGCCATTGAGGACGCGCAGCACGCTGCCGACCTGGCCCGCCGCGCTGCCCACGGCCACCGCGCCGCTCAGGTTGACGACCGACCCCGCGTCCGTCACGACAACCGTGTTGGAGTTGCCCGTTCCCACGGTCAACGCCGTCGCCGTCAGCCGGCCCTGGTTGGTCACGGTGAGAGTGGCCCCGTCCTGCACGAATGCCGCTCCACCCGCCGCGATAACCGCGCTTCCGCCCACGCCCTCGCCGTCCACCAGGATGAAGTTGGGATTTTTAACGGTCAGCGTAGTCGCAAGCGCCAGGGTTGCCGTCGCGCTTCCCCCGCCCAGGACTTCGAGGACATTTGAGTAACTGACATTAAATCCATCGACTACTTTTGTCGCAAAGACCTGACCGCCGTTTTGAATCGTCGCGCGATTGTTGTTGGCGCCAACAGCACTGCCAAACCGCAATTCGACCAGATTCGTCAACACCGCCCCGCCGGACACGCCGGCTCCATCCACCAGCAACTGGTTATACGCAGTAGACGGCCCCGAGCCGCCGCCCACGAAGACGGCCGCCGAGTTCCCCATATCCAATTTGGAGGCGACGCCCCCTGTGCCGCCGCCCACCACGACAACCCGGTTGCTGATATTGTTGCTACCGATGGCCAAATCCGTGGCGAACGCTTGTCCGCCATTGGTGATGATTAGCTGATTCGCCGCTCCATTGCCCGCTCCTAGCGCGAGCACGCCGATATTGGTCAGCGTGGCCCCGCCCACAACGCCCAGCCCGTCCACCCGAAGCTCGTTCCCTCGGGCTCCGCTTCCCACGGTCAAGGCCTGGTTCCTGCCGTTCCAGAGCGCCCCGCCGCCCGCGAGAAGAATCGTATTACTGGAAGATACGTTTCCCACCATGGAAGTGACATTCAGTCCGCCGCTGTAAAGCCGGGCGCCATTCAGCAAGCTGAAGCTGTTGAAGGCGGCCGCGCTGTTTCCCACGATGAGCGCGCTGACGTTCGTCACCACCGCACCCCCCGCCGCCCCATCCACCACCATCCCGTTATCCGTTCCCAAAGCGCCGCTGCCCACCGTCAGGGCCTGCGTCACCACGGCGGCGCCCACTTCCCACTTTACGGCGCCCGCGGGGCCGCCCGCCACGATCACCGTGTTGACCGCCCCGCCGTTGCCGATCAGGGAGGCGGCCGAGCCGGCCAGCATCTGGCCGCCATTGGTCACCACCAGGGTGTAGTTGGAGCCGCTCATCTGCACCGCGCCCACGGTCATGCTGTTGCTCAGGGTGACGACGGAGGCGACGCCGTTGGAGGGGCCCGTAAACCCGGCCTGGCTGCCGGAGGTCCAAACGCCCAGCGTGGTGCCCGCGGGCGTGGTGGCCCACTGGGCGTCCGTGGCATTCCACGTGCCGTTTCCGCCGCTAATGCCGGCGCTGACGGCCGTATCCCAATACTGGGTGGCCGCCCGGGCGGATCCCGCCGAAGCTGCCAGCAACATAACGACCGTCACACCCGTCCACACGCGTTTTGCTGTCATGTCGTCCTCCTCCTGAAAATCCGCTTGCTCAGCCCCCTTTGTCCCCGCCCCTCGTTGCCGGGTGGCGCCGCACTCAGCGCGGCGCTACACCATCCCTGTCGCTACCGCTTCGCTCTCCGCGGCTCCGCCTGAAATCAATCGTTAGCGCCGCTCTCATGCCCGGCCCTCCAAGTGGGACCCGCACGACTCCCGCACGACGAGGCGGGGTTTGAGCATGATGGATTCGGCACTCCAAACGCCGCTCCGGCGGGCTTCCAGCAGCTTGTCGACCGCCAGGACGGCGATTTCATCCTCGGTTATGGAAACGGAGGTCAGCGGCACGCGGGTCATCTCGGACCAGGGCGTGTTCCAGTAGCCCATGACGGCCAGGTCTTCCGGCACGCGCAGGCCCGCTTCGGCCGCGATATCGATGACGTGCTTGGCCCGGTAGTCCCCAAAGGCAAAAATGGCGTCCGGCCGCTCCGGCCCGGCCAGCAGCGCCTTCAGCCCCTCGCGATCGGCTCCATCCCGCGAAAACTCGCTGTCCAGGAAGAAATAGGCCTTCCGGTCGGCCAGGCCCGCCTCCGCCAGCGCCCCGGCGTAGCCGCGGACAATGCTGCCATAGAGGCCTGGCTCGGTCTCGATATCAAAACCCGGAGCGGCATACTTGAAGCGATGAATCACAAACGCGATGCGGCGATGGCCCAGCTCAATCAAATGCCGGGTCCCCAGGCGCGTGCCTTGCTCGAAGTCCGAGAAAACGCATTGCGTCCGGAGCGACTCGACGCCGGAGCCATAATTGAGAATCGCCACGGGGGGAGTAGGAAAATGGCCTTCTTCAACAACCCGCTTGAGCAGGTGCTGAAGCCCTTCCTCGAGGACGAATCCGGACACGCCCTGGGCGAGCAGCTTGCGGAAAATCTCCTCCTTGTGCCGCTCCTCCTTGATTTCGGCGGTATCGAACACAATGGGAAGCGCCCCGGCCCGCTGAAAAGCGCGCACCAGGGAGCGGGTCTCCGCCTCGTAGACATGGCTGTGGGCGTGCAGGAAAATGGCATAGGAATCGGAAGACTTGGCCGCCTTGGGCCGCCGGCTGGCCACAAACGTGCCCTTGCCCTGCGTGCGCGTCAAATACCCCTGCTGCACAAGCGAGCTGATGGCCTCCCGGATCGTGTTCCGGCTGATTCCATACTGCCTGGAAAGGGCATTTTCGGAGGTAATCCGCT
>CAIKKV010000461.1 GCA_903828035.1 uncultured bacterium | reverse complement strand
GTGATGAAGCGTTATCGCAAAGCATGAAAGTGCGATTTCTTTCTGTCGCAGATCGCGAATTGGCCGATGCCTTTGAGTGGCATGAACATACTCAATTGGGTTTGGGGTATTCATTGATCAATGAGATTGATCGGACTATTCACCGTGTAACCCAATATCCCGAATCATGTCCGGATTCTGGTGATGGTCTTCGGCGCGCGTTAGTCAATCGATTCCCTTATGGGATCTGGTATGCGATCGACCGGGACGAACTCGTTGTTTATGCAGTTGCGCATCTGCACCGCCGTCCACGATATGGAGTAGGAGAATAGTACATATGCAATTCGACATTGAGAAATTCGGCGCCGTTTCCGACGGCAAAACGCTCAACACGCTTGCCGTCCAGAAGGCGATTGACGCCTGCCACAAGGCGGGCGGTGGCCGGGTGTTCTGCGGACCCGGCGCCTTCCTGACGGGCTCGCTCCAGCTGAAGGGCGGCGTGGAGCTGCACCTTGCGCAGGGGTGCCGGTTGCTGGGCAGCACGAACCTGGCGGATTACGCCGACTTTGAAACGCCGGGCTTCCACGGCGAGCTGACGCCCGAAAACAGCACGAAGAGCCTGATCCGCGCCTATGCGGCGGACGATATCGCCATTACGGGGGCCGGGGAGATCAACGCGCAAGGGCTGTCGTTTTTCAACACCTCCGAGTTCCAGTGGGAGATTTATTTCAAGAAGCCGCTGACGGAGCGGCCGCGCCTGTTCATGGCGTTCAACTGCCGCCGGCTGCGGATCGAGGGCGTTTCGCTCATCGATTCGCCGTGCTGGACCGTCTGGCTGATGAAGTGCGAGGACGTGCGGGTTCATCGCATCACCATTTCGGCCGATCAGCGGATGATCAATAATGACGGCATCGACTTCGACGCCTGCCGGAACGTGATCGTCAGCGACAGCCGCTTCAAGACGTCGGATGACTGCCTCGTGCTGCGCTCGATCCAGCAGGTTTTCGACGAGCCGGCCGTGTGCGAGAACATCACCGTGACCAACTGCGTGCTCGACAGCTGGTGCCAGGGCGTGCGGATTGGCTGCCCCAGCGATTACGCCATCCGGAACGCCACCTTCTCGAACCTGGTCATCACGAGCCGGAACAACGGGATTATTTCACAGCACCCCGCGCGTTACCTGACCGGAGGTAACACGGGATCGATGGACATCCGGAACATCTCGTTCGACAATGTGCTGATCGAATGCCAACGCAGCCCCATCTTGATCAATGTGGAATCGAATGTGTCGAATGTCCATATCGAGGGCCTTCGCTTTTCCAATTTCCGCATCAAGAGCGGCGGGCCTTGCCTGATTTCGGGCGATCCCAAGTCCGTCATACGGGACATTTCCTTCAACCACATGGATATTGAGACCACGGGGCCGGATGCCCTCCTCTGCCGGCAGTGCGACCAGGTCCGCCTGAACGACGTCACCTTGTCCAATAAGGTGTAAGATAAGAGAGCACCACGGATAGCACGGATTGTGAGTGCGTTTGACATCAAGACATCAAATTGATTATGCTTTGATGTATGAGAACGACACTCACCATCGATGACGATATCGCGGTTCGCATCGAAAGGTTGCGAACCGAGCAACGGAAATCGCTCAAAGCCGTGATCAACGACGTGCTTCGCCGGGGATTGACGGCTGATGATCAAGTCCGTGAACCCAGGGCCGACTATCACACGCGGACCGTCAATACAGGCCGTTGCCGGCTTCCCAACCTGGACAATGTGTCCGAAGCGTTGGATTTCGCGGAAGGGGATAACCGGCCGTGAGACTGGTCGATGCGAATATTCTGGTTTATGCGGTTTCCAGCAGCTTCGAGCAGCATGACCGCGCCCGCCGTTGGCTGGATCAGCGATTGAACGAGGATGTGCCGCTGGGCCTTCCATGGCCGAGCCTGGTAGCCTTCGTGCGGTTGATGAGCAACCCCCGCATTTTCAGTCAACCCGATGCCGTCAGCGACGCGTGGCAGCAGGTGGAAAAATGGTTAGCCTGCCGGCCGGTTTGGATTCCTCAGCCGACAGAGAGGCATACGGCCATCCTGGGCCGGTTGGTGCGCAGTTCAGGCATACGCTCCGCCCATATACACGACGCCCACCTAGCCGCGCTGGCCCTGGAGCACGGTTTGGCGGTCGCCTCGGCGGATGCCGATTTTTCCCGATTCTCCGGGCTAAAGTGGGAAAATCCGCTTGAGTGAATCGGCGACAGGGCCTGTCATTTTGGGCAATACCACCGCGGTCGGCTTGCACGCCGCCCTGGCGCATCTCGGCGTGACACCGCGCCAGGCGAGGCAGATCCAGGTGTCGGTGATTCGCAAGGGCGTTTTGCCGGAACCGCTGCCCGGCTTGTCGGCGAAAATGCTGGAGCGCGTCCGGTTGGCGACGGTGATTCCGCGCTTAAAGCGCATCGATAAAATCACCTCGCCGCGGGATAGCTTCGGCAAATACCTGTTTCAAGGCGACGGGCCCGATCCGTTCGAGGCCGTCTGCATTCCGCTCTTGCACCGGCCCGAGGACAAAAAGTGCATCGTGTGCGTCAGCAGCCAGATGGGCTGTCCGCTGGCCTGCGCGTTCTGCGCCACCGGCCGGATGGGGTTTCGCCGTAATCTTTCAACCTGGGAGATGGTGGACCAGGTGGCGCACATCCAGGCCGATGTCCCGTATCCCGTGCGGGGCGTGGTGTTCATGGGCATGGGCGAGCCGATGCTGAATTACGATTCGGTGATGCAGGCGGCGAAGATCCTGTCGGAGCCCTGCGGCATGGCCATCTCGGGGAAGGCCATCACTATCTCCACCGCCGGCATTGTTCCGGGCATCCGCCGGTTCACGGAAGAGCGGCAGACCTTCCGCCTGGTCGTTTCTCTAACCAGCGCGGATCCGGCGCAGCGCCTGGCGCTGATGCCCGTGGAAGCGGCGCATCCGCTGCCCGAGCTGATGCAGGCCCTGCGGGACTACCATCAGGCCAGCGGAAGGCGGGTGACCCTGGCGTGGACCCTGATCAGTGGCGTCAACACGCGCGAAGAGGACGCCCGGCAATTGGCGGAGCTGACGCACGGGCTGCCCGTCAAGATCGACCTGATCGACGTCAACGATCCCACGGGGCGTTATCTTCCCCCGTCAGCGGAGGAGCTGCACGCGTTCCGCGATTGGCTTCGCGCGCATCTGGCGGCGCCCGTGGCCCGCCGCTACAGCGGCGGCCAGGATATCAACGCCGCCTGCGGCATGCTGGCGGGACGCTAGCGGGCGGCTACCGTTTTTCGGACAGCGCCGCCAGATCCTTCGCGTTCAATTTGCACATGGCCATGATGGACGTGTGATCGGCCTGTGTTTCCGGAAGCCCCTTGATTTTGGCATCCTTGATGCGGGCGGCCAGGGCCAGGGAGATGCTCAGCCCCGTGGTGCAATCGCGGATGAACTGCTTGCGGCAGCCGATCGGATCGGCCGGATTGCCTTCCGTGCGGAGCATGTGGCAGTCGTACTCCACCACGCCCTTCCAGCCGGTTTGCTGGAGCGCCCAGAACATCTGCACCGTTTCCTTGAGGCCTTCCGGGCCCGTCAGGGGCGGGAAGTCGTTGTCGAACTGCGCCTTGATCTGGCTGCCGAAGTGCAGGAAAGCCAGCTTGCCGCAGGAGACCAGGTAGCCCAGCGTCAGCACGCTGTTCAGGAGGGCCATGCTTTCGTGCTGGAGCAGCTCGGGGTTGACGCCCCAGAAGGCGGGGGCTTTCAGCTTCGACTGGATGAACCCGACCGCGTGTCCGGCGGTGGGCAGGAACATGTGGCCGCGGGGCTCGTTGGGCTTCGGCTCGATGCTGCCGCCCTTGTAGTTGGTGAAGCGGTTCGCCTTGATGTAATCGTGGGCCGCGTCGAGCCCTTCGGCCAGCCAGTCGTAGACGTGGGCCCAGTCCACGGTGACGGGCACTTCGAACCCGTCGCGGGCGACCCAGTAGGTGAAATGATGCGCGCCGAACAAGCGGCCGATGCGGATGGAGCGCTGCACCTTGCGGATGGCGATGGCGCGGATTTTGCGGTCGGGATTGGTCAGCCCGCCGTTGCGGAACATCGGATGCGCATGCAGGCAGCAGGTGGCGGTGTTGACGACGAGGCCGGCGCCCTCGATGATGCTTTTGATCTGGCGCAGCTTCTTGTAGGTCGCGCTGGTGCGGTCCTGGTCATCCTCGGGCTTGGAGGGATCCCACGGCACCAGGTCGTCGTCGTGGAAGCTGGTGGCCTCGATGAGGCGGCCGGTGGCGGCTTCGGCCAGCAGGCGGGCGACGTCGAGCGAGTCGATCTTGGGGAGGACGGAGCCGCCGAAGGGATCGCTCAGGGGATTGCCCACGCACCAGAAAGGCATAGAGCGCAGGGTGCAGGGGCCGACATTGAAGGATTTCAGGGACATGATGAACTTCTCCTTTTGCGTTCTTAATCCAGGTTGACGATTTCCTTGTAGGTCGGCAGGTGGGTTTTCCAGCCGAGTTTGTCAGTGACGTAGCGGCCGAAAGCCCCGGCCGCCGCCGCTTCGCCGTGAATAACGAACAGGGTCCGGGGCGGGGGCTTGATCAGCGAGAGCCAGCGCACGAGCTCCTTGCGGTCGGCGTGGGCCGACATGCCCTCCATCTTCCGGATCTTCGCCTTCACGGGCACCGTCTCGCCGAAGAGCCGCACCTCGGTGGCACCCTCCTCGAGCACGCGGCCCAGCGTCCCGTTGGCCTGGTAGCCCGAAAACAGGATGGTGCTCTCGGGCCGGGACAGGTTGTTGCGCAGGTGATGCTTGATGCGTCCCGCGTTGCACATGCCGGAGCCGGCGATGATGACCGAGGTGCCGGTCAGCGCGTTGATGGCCTTCGATTCCTCGGCGGTGCGCGTCATGGAAAGCCCGGGGAAGTGGCAGGGGGTGTCGCCATGGGCGATGCGCGCCCGGGTTTCCGTGTCCATCAGCTCGGGATGGCGCCGGAACACCTCGGTCACGTTGATGGCCATGGGGCTGTCCACGAACACGCGGGTCAGCGGGATCTGGTGGCTCCGCAGCAGGGCGCTGATGCGGTAGAGCAGGTCCTGGGTCCGCTCGACGGCGAAGCTGGGGATCACGAGGTTGCCGCCGGCCTTGTGCGCCTCCTGGATCTCCCGGGCGAGGTGGGCGTCCACCTCGTCCTCGGGCTCGTGCTCGCGGTCGCCGTAGGTGGACTCGCAGATGACATAGTCGGCCTGCGAGAAGATCGACGGGTCCTGGACGAGCGGCATGTTCCAGCGGCCGACGTCGCCGGAGAAGAGCACGGTGCGGGCTTCGGCGCCCGAGCCCGACTCGACGCGGATCATGGCGGCGCCCAGGATGTGGCCGGCCACGTGGAAGCGGGCGGTCAGGTCGGCGGCCAGGGGGACCGCCGCCAGGAAGTCAACGGGCTCGAAGTGCCCGAGGGCGGCTTCGACGTCTTCCACGGTGTAGAGCGGCGCGTAGGGGAAGGGCGAGACCTTGCCCTGCTTGATGTGGCGCTTCTTCTTGAAGGCCACGTCTTCCGCCTGGACCTTGGCGGAGTCGAGCAGCACGATCTTGGCCAGCTCGGCGGTGGCCCGGGTGGCGTAGATGCGCCCCTGGAAGCCGTCCCGGACCAGCTTGGGCAGCAGGCCGCAATGGTCGACATGCGCGTGGGTGAGGAGGACGGCGTCGATGGACTTGGGCTCAACGGGGAACGGGCCGAAGTTGCGGTCCTGGAGGGAGCGCTCCTGGACCATGCCGCAGTCCACGAGAAGGCGCTTCCCGCTGCAGGCCAGGAGGGTGGAGGAGCCGGTCACGTTCTGGTTGGCGCCGAGAAAGGTCAGGGATAAGCTCATGGGTGTGCCTTTGAAGGGGATTACTGGAAGCGGGAGAGGATTTCCGCTTCAGCCTCTTTCCAATAGAGGCCCGAGTCCATCCGGAAGCCGTCCTTTTGCGCGCGGAAATAGGCGGCGGTCTGGATCATCTGCTGGAGCTCGCCGGGCCGGGGCCGGGGCGGGCGGACCTTGCGGACCTCGACGTCGGAATCGGGCGCCGGGGCGGTGACGGGTT
>CAIKKV010000460.1 GCA_903828035.1 uncultured bacterium | reverse complement strand
GCGCCTCCTTTTTCTGGGCGGGCTGCGAGCCCGCCGGTTCCGTTGCCCTTTCCCTCAAACCCGTCCGCAGCGCCGCCTCCTCGGGGGCGCCCGGCACGATCCGCCGAGGGGTTATCAGGATCACCAACTCGCTCTCCTTTTTCTGATACCGCTCCGACTTGAAAAGCTGCCCCAGCACGGGGATGCTTCCGAGTCCGGGAATCTTCGAGATGTCCTCGGAATCCGTGTGGCCGATCAGGGCGCCCAGGCTGAGCGTCTGGCCGTGTTTCACATTCACCGATGTTTTGACATACCGTTTCAGGATCGAGGGGTAAGAGGCGATCACGGGACCCAAATTACTGAACTCAATCCCGACCTTGGTCTCGATATTGCCAAGCCGGTCCAGGCGCGGCTCCAGATCCAGCCCGATCCCGTATTCGACTTCCTCCACCGCCACGTCCTGGCTGCCGGGGCCCACGGCCACAATGTGAAACGAGCCGCCCGCAAAAAACCGGCCTTTCCCGCCGTCTTCGCAGACCAGGTTCTGTGTGTAGAGCAGCCGCGCTTCGCCCGATTGCAAATGCGGGGTCAGCAGCTGGAACAGCTTGGTCGTGGCCAGGGATACCGATGAAACGCCGTCGGCGCCCCCGGCCGCCGACCACCCGGCCTGGACGCTCAGCGTCTGAACCCCGGCCCAGTCGACGCCCATCTCCCGCATCGTATCGAGCGTAATCTCAATCAATTGGCATTCGAGAAGGAGCAGCGGCTTCTCCAGGACGACATCCTGGGGCATTTCGTTTCCCTTCCACGGCTTGACCGTGAGAAAACTCCGGACCGCGGGATGCACGCCGGCCGCCGCGCATTCGATGAACGACTTCTCCGCCTCGCTGAATACCATGCCCTGCAGAAACAGCTCGCGGCCCGAGAAGGACAGCTCGATATTCCCGTTGCCGATGCGATCGCGAGTCTCGGCAACCACCGTCTCGCCATACGCGGGCGACAGGTCTGTCAGGTCCACGAGCGCCTCGCCCATGACGGCGCGCGCCTGGGCGAGTCGCACATAAGCCTGGCGGGTGCCGATCAGCCCTGTCACACGGACCTTGTCCGTCCCGTCCACAAGAGAGACCGAAAGACCTTCCAGCGGCTTCCCCTCGCTGTCGCAGAGCAACGAGCGGACGGCCGCGTCGAGGGGGCCGCCGCTGGTTCCCCGCGATACGAACACCTCCAAGCGGTCGCGCTCGGCCTCCGACTCGTCAAAGACGTACAACGTGGTGCGTCCCTCGGCAAGCGGCGTCATGCGAAGGGTGTCCGATTCAATCTCAACGCCAACCACGCGGTCGCCGCCGGCCGCCAGTTCCGCGCGGCCAACGCCATAGCTCACGGGAAACAGGCCGGGCTTGCCCGACTTGAGGTCCAGGCTCACGCGCACGGTCGCCGCCCGGGCCGACAGCAGGCCGGCCAACACCAGAAGCCCCGTCACATGTACCCATTTTTGATATATCTGTCCACTCATGGATGCCACTCCTTCGCTTTAGAGGGATCCGAGTTCGTCGAGGGTCGAGCGGGTGGATGTGCGGATCTTGACCGGGACGCGGGCGCCAAAGGCCTCGTCGCCCTTCAGGGAAAGCAGCCGCTCGGCCGGCGGCTGCAGGGGCTCCGCCTTCTCGTTGCGGCGATTGCGCAGGAGGCAGCGCAGGTAGGCCATCTGGGAGGCCAGGCTGAGGCGCCAGGCCTCGGCGGCGGTGACCTGGACCGTCACGTGAACCGTCATGGGCACGGAAGACGCCTGCCGGGAAAGACCCCCCGAACCCGGCTCCGACAGGCCCTCTGCGCCGACCGCCCGCTCGCCCATCCGCTGATCGACGGCCAGAACGGAAACAGCCTGGGCCAGAACGGCGGCGTGGCTGCGGGTTATTTCGGATGAACTGGCGGCAGATTCGAACACGCCGATGATGTCAATCCGGTCGTGCGGTTGCAGAAGCCCTGCCAGCCCGCCTTCCGCGTCGAACTTCAAGGTCATGGCGCGCATGCCTTCTCCCTGGTCCACGCGGAGGGAAAGCATGCCGGCGCCATCCTGGGCCAGTTTGGTGGCGAGAATCTGCTCGCCCTTGCGGATCGGAACCTGGACCATGCCGCCGGCAGGGGCCCACTCGGAGTTCGTCAAGGCGCCCGGCTGAACAAAGGCGGCCGGCGCTTCCGCGAGGTCCGCGTCATGCTCCTCCAGAACATGGCCGGCCAGCATATCCCGGGCGGCGACCCAAACCTGCGTGCGGGAACCGTATAACGAGGTGATTTCCGCCGTCTTCCGGGACACATGAACCCGGTAAAACAGCCATGCCAGAACGCTGAGCCCCACCGCCACCCACACCGTCATCTTTTTATTCACGAGCGCCCCTCCTTGTGTTTTTCATTTTCAATCCTCTCCATATCCCGTTCCGGTGCCGATCCAGTACCTCCGCCTCAATGTCACGGAACAGGCCGATACCCCGGGCAGCCGCCGCCATTCGGGACTCGCCGAGACCTGTACGCTCGACACGACCGGAATCAGGCGGAAAGACGGGTTCTCATTCCCGTCCATGGCGGCTTGAATACAGCCTTCCTGCGCCGAAAACTGCAGGCGCCGGGCGGCCAGGTCGAGGCGACCGAGCTGCGTGAAGGCCAGCATGACGGGAATCCCGATGGCGACGCAGGCCGCCGCCAGCTCAAGCGTCACCCCTCCGCGCTTCCTCACCATGCATACCCCCAGTTGTCGGGAATCAGCGGTTGCGGAAAGAGCGACCCGGTGAGCACTAATTTGGCGCGATAGCCGGGATCGCCGGCGTCCTCCGTCCACAAGGCGCCGCCCGCAGGCTTGGCTGACGCATAGGCCCGCAAATTACGGACGGCCTTCTCGCCGGTCCGCCCCCAGGAGAACAGCCATGGGAAGGACGGACGACGGACTTGAGCCGTGAACCCGATCGTGTCCATCTGAAAGGCCTTGCGGAACACAAGCGCATTCACCGAGCGCCCCGGATCGTACAAGATGATTTCGCCCAAGGGCGTCGCCTGCTTGAAAAAGAATCCGAAGTCGGCCCGGGTTCCCTTGGCCGGGATCAGCCGCCCCAGGCCCCACGCCAAAGGCAGATAAGCCGTCACCTTGGCGGCGGGCTCATTGCGCCGCGTCACCTCTTCCGCCGTCTGGCGCGCGTCCTTCACCGCATCCACGCTGGCCTTTTGCTGATTAGCCAGGTTCACGAGGTTGTAAATCCGGTACCCGGCTTCAGCGGTCCAAGCCGCCCGCTGCCCCGCCGCGTGATTGGGGTAAACCATGCACATCAGCGCAATCTTTGTCGTCTTGAGCGTCTTCACCGCCTCGGTATTCATCCGCGCAATCCGGTTCAAGCCCCGGGCCTGCTGAACAGCGCCTGATAAAGCAGCCGAGTCGGCGCAGATTTGGAGGTGGGCCCGCTCCTGGAAAAGCTGGCTGATATTCAGCGATAAGCCAAAGAAGACGGCCAGCCCGACCATCAGGAATGCAAAGACGACGGTAATCCGCCCGGCCTGATCGGCGTTAGCGGTCATTATCGCCTCCCATGCCGGCCGCCGTTCCTGCGGCCACAACGGTGATCGTAGCACCAGGCAGGATTTGGGTCCGAAGCCTGCCGCTCCGGCCCGGAACCAAGGCGGAAAAATGATCGCGGACGGCCACCTTGCAGCGATTCGGATTGCCCTCCATCACCTGCGCGCTAACCGCGGGAAACCCGGGCATCGAGCAGGCGCGGTAATCGGCGCGGACCAGGGCGGGGGCGATGCCAGGCAGCCCGCTCACGGCGCAGCGCCGGGCCGCCGAGAAGGCGGCATACGACTGGCCGATCGACCGATAGACGAGAAACTCAAGGGAGAAGAGCGACGCCGCCATGACAGCCAAAAAGGGCAGGAGGAGCGTGAACTCCACGGTTGACATTCCCGAACGATCCCGGCGCACATTGGTTTGATCGTGTTGGTTGTGGTGATTCACTGTTGCTCCTCCTGCCTGTTGTCCAGTGCGATCCTCCTTTCCGTTTAGAGACCCAGGTTTTCCGCAATCTTGTCGAAGGCGCGGCCCATCAGGTCATTCAGTTTCGGATTCAAAATCGTCGCGACGCCGACCACGGCGCCGACCACCACCACGGTAAGCGCAATGGTTTCAACCGTGCTCAACCCCCGTTTGTTCCGGCGTGAGCCAAGGCCCTGGAAACACACGCCCAGTTTCAGTCCCGCCGTCTCCACCGCTTCAAACCCGCGCTTCACCATTCCGTTCGCCTTCATCCTCCGCTCCTTCTTTCTGCCTTCGCCTTCCGGGGAACTTCCACTGCGGACTTCCTCCGTTCCGTTGGCGGCATCCCCTAAAGCATCCCCTGTGCCAAGTCGGAAAAGCGGCTGTTTCTTCCTGTTTTTACCCGATATTTATCTGTCTTATGTCCGAGTATCGGACACGAGTGTGCAGAGAACGGACACATCGCGCGGACGGCACCGCACTCCCGCAACAATCCCTCCTTGGCATAGACTGGGACAGGGCATAGGATGGTCGAAGATTAAAGGAGATTTCCCGATGAACCCTTTTCGCCTGATAAGCTTTTCCGTAGCGGCTTCCGCTCTTCTCTGCGGCCAGTCGGCCCTAGCCCAACCATGGCCGCCTGAGCTGCCGGGCGCGGTCAAGGGAACGGTGACGATTCAATCCGACGATTTCCTGAAGATCCCCGCTGACGTAACCACGCTGCGGACCAACGCCGATGCGGCGCCTTTCATCATGGCGAAGAAGGCCCCCGTGGTGGAGCTGGCCTATCACACCAACCTGCCCAACCCGGGGCTGAACGGGACCGGCTGGTCGGCCTGGGGCGACATCTGCGTGGCATCGAACGGCGTGGTCTATTGCGGCATTGGCGACCACGGCAACAACAAGACCGGAGCCTACTGCTTCGTCTACGCCTGGGATCCCGCCTC
>CAIKKV010000459.1 GCA_903828035.1 uncultured bacterium | reverse complement strand
CGCGCCATGGGTGGCGTTCGAACAGGCGTTCAAATGGAGAATCGCGCCGCCAAGCACATTCACGCTCCCCGAGCCGAGGCTGCCGTTCAGCGTGCAGGATAGCGTCCCCTCCCGCACCTCCAGGCCGCCCGAAAACAGGTTCGTGCCCCCGCTCATGCCCAGGAATCCCGTCCCTTTTTTAACAAGACGTCCCGTGTGGGAGGCGTCGAAGTCCCGGATCGGCCCTGCCAGAACCCCCGAGGTGGTCCCGGTCGAATCGAGGAAGGACTCGCTCCAGATTTCAATCGGGCCGGTCAGGCTGTAATTGCCCGCCGTATAATACCGCCCGCCCTTCAGGACAATCGGCGCGGTCTGGACGGTGGTCGCCCCGGACTGGAGCGTGCCCTCGGGCATCACCTCCACCCGCCCGCTTCCGAACGCGGCGTTGGAATAGATTAGCAGGTTGCCCCGCCGCACCTCCGTGCCCCCGCTGTACGTGCTGCCCGAACAATAAAACCGCACATCCCCCGAACTCGTGTTGGAGACGATCAGCTTGCCAGTCCCGTCCGCATGATCGGTGATGGGCCCGTAGATCGACACGTAATAGGAGTTGGTCGACCCGATCACGGATTCATTCCGCACTTGAACCGGGACCTTGAAAAGAGATGAAACGGCCGGCGTGATCCGCCCGCCCCGCAGCACTACGGGATTCGCCTGAATCAAGGGGGTGAGCGCCGGCTTGAAGATCCCGCCCGGCCACACGTTCACCGGCCCGGTGCCGGTCGCGTTGTTGGACCAAACCTGCATGTCGCCCGCGATCAGCTCCGTGCCGCCGCTGTAGGCGCTGCCGCTGCTGTAGACGGCCACCACGCCGCCGTTCGCGCTGGAAACGATCAGCCGGCCCGCGCCCGCCGCGTGATCGGACAAGTTCCATTTCACCGAAAGGGTCGAGCCTGCGGATCCCGCCGTTGAATCCGACTTCAGCGCCACGGCGCCCGAAACCGTCACGCTCGCGGACTGCGGACGCAGGACGCCGCCATCCAGCGTCAGCCCCTGGTTGGTCGTCATCGACGCCGCCAGGGCCAGCACGCCGCCGGCGCCCAGGATCAGCTCCGCCGGCGCCGGAGTCAGGGCGGACCGGAACACCGCCTCGATCGGCGCTCCGGCCGAGGCGATGAGGCCCGTTTCCCCGCTTTCGGGCGGTCCGGCCGGGGGATCCCAGCCGTCGGGCGCATCCAGGAAGCCGTGGTCGTTCGTCCAGGAAAACGTGTTGGCAAACAGATACAGCGTTGATGGCGGGCTGGTGATCGACCCGCCGGCGTCTGTGAAGCTCACCGTGTACGGGGCCTCGTCGGCGGCGGAGACGCCCGTGATCGTGAGATTGGTTCCCGCGGCCCCCGGAATGGCCTCGCCATTTTTGAACCAGGCGTAGCTCACGGCCGGCGAGCCATGGGCCTTGGCCGAAAGAACGATGGTCTCCCCCGCCCGGGCCAGCACGGATTCCGGCGGCATCCGTTCCACGCTGGGCGGGGCAACCGTCTTCAGCCCGCCGGCGTCATACCGGGATTTCGCGGGAATGTATTTAGTCGTGGCGTAATTGTTGGCGCTGTTCGTGGGGCCGATCGGCCAGAGGTGGCTTTGCGCAATGTTCCACCAGTCCGGCTTCGGCGGCGCCGCCATGGGATTCGCGGAGAGGTAGTAGGAATAATCCAGCAGATTCGAATAGGCCTGGCTGGTTGTGCCGACAAAGCCCGATGACTTGGTGTTCCCGTAACAGAAAGCGCGCGCGGTGACGGGATCGAACGC
Source organism: uncultured bacterium (assembly GCA_903828035.1). The sequence continues at coordinate 3,530 of CAIKKV010000459.1, read as the reverse complement.
CCCGGCCGTCTCGTTGCCCACGAAAGCCTCGCTGCTGCAGGTCGTTTCATCCGAGATTCCGTAGCTATGCGTGGCCGCGTTCCGATAATAGGTGTTGTAGGGCCCGTTGTAGCCGTGGCTGGCGTCCAGAGAAATGAACGAGCAGATGTTGCCCTCCGCCAGGTTGGCGAAGGGATAGTTGCCGTGCGTGGTGACATCGGATGTCTGGAATCCCCACTCGTCCCGGCAGTCGCGCGAATAATTGTAGCCCAGCACATTCGCGTTGGCGCCGATCTGGTACAGCATGGAGTGGCGCATCTTCCTAAAGATGTTGTTCTCCGCGAGGTTCTGGCAGCTGTAGTACTCGAACCGCACGCCGTAGCCAGAGCCCCCGCCGTCGTTTTAGTGCGCCTCTTCGAAATAGTTCCCCCTGACTTCATTGTGCGTGGCATACTCCATTCCCACGTGCGCGCCGAAGCACTTGTACAGGTCGCACCCGCGCACCCAGCAGTCCGCCGCGTAGGCGATGCGAATGGTGAACATGTTGTTCCGATTGGCCTCCGTCGAAGTCGCAGCGGAAAAATCCCGCGTGATTTTAAGGTTTTCAATCCCCGCATTGGTCATAGGGGTGTTGAAGGGGGCAACCTGGGGCACGTACAGGGAGTAATCCAAACGAAGAGGCTGGTCCAGCGTCAGCACATTGCCGGTCATCGCCGTGACCTTCTGGATCTGGGCAATGCTGTTGGTTCCCCAGTCCGACAATCCCCAATCACCCGGCTTGCACATGCGGATCGACGAATACTTGCCAATGGTGAACACGCCGGCATTGGTGACCGTGACCTGCGAGGAGAACAGGGTGGCGCCGGACTGGATATTTTGAAACGCGCCGAACCCGGAGCCGCTGATATTGATGCACTGCGAGTAGAAATTGGTGCTGAAGGTCAACATGGTATTCGTGGCGCTCTGCCCGCGCAGGATCACCCCGCTCCGCAGGTTCAGCGGGGAGCGGATATAGTAGCTGCCCGCCGGAACGAACACCACGCCCGGCTTGTTGCCCAGGGAGGCGATGGCGTTGGTGAAGGCCGCGTAATCGTTCGCCACGCCGTCGCCCACGGCCCCGAAATCGCGCACATCCACGATCGTCCGCGGATTGGGAATCGACTCCAGCGTCAGCCCGGCGGAGTGCCAGGCCGGAATAAAGGTCTGCCCGGAGGGGATCGTGCCCCCCGCCGCCGAGAGCCCCAGCAGCATGCCCGCCACGACCGGCAACTGCCGCAATCTTGTACACAACCGGATCACCCTCTCGCCGCCTCCTGATGGTTATCCCCCGCGCGGCAATAATATCGCAATAACAATAATATTTGTCAATGTCAGCAGGCAAGGCAAAGTCACATCAGGGCGTTCCGGGCTAGGAGGCCGCCCTTTTTCTCCATCCGCTGGAGTGCACCACTTTGAACAGCTCAAACCACAGGATGCTGACCGCGCCCGCGCCGATGCACAGGAGCAAATCGTGCGAATCAATCGGGCTGAAGTGGAACAAATTGCGCAAACCCGGAACATTCAGGATGGCGCTCATGCCGGCCAGCGCCCCGCCCACGACCCACCAAACCGCGCGGTTCGGCTCACGGAGCATGGAAAAGACGGTCCGGGTCCAGGAGCGGTTGGACAGGATCAGGCACAGGTTGGCGATCACCAGCGTGGTGAACGCCATGGCGCGCCGATACCCTTCCTCCTCGTGACCCAGCATCCGGGAAACCGCGAGGACCCCGAGAATCACGCCCAGCACGCCCGCCCCCTGCAACAGGCTGAAGACCACGGTTCTCCCGTTGAAAAGGCGCTCCCGCGGATTGCGCGGCGGCCGCTTCATCACATTCGGCTCGGCGTTCTCCGCCTCGAAGATGACGGAGCACGAAGGGTCGATGATCAACTCCAGGAACAGCACGTGAACCGGAAGCAGGAGCAGCGGCCACCCCGGAATGAACACGGGGATCATGGACAGCCCGGCGATCGGGATGTGGACGGCCAGAATGTAGGCGATGGCGTTCTTGATGTTGTCGAAGATCCGGCGGCCCATCTTGACCGCCTGCACGATGGATGAAAAATCGTCGTCGAGCAGCACGAGGGCGGAGGCTTCCCGAGCCACATCCGTGCCCCGCCCGCCCATGGCCACGCCGATGTGCGCCGCCTTCAGCGCGGGGGCGTCGTTCACGCCGTCCCCCGTCATGGCCACGATCTCCCCATTGGCCTTAAGCGCCTTCACAAGCCGGAGCTTCTGCTCCGGCACCACCCGGGCGAAAATGTTCACGGCCCGGATGCGGCGGGCCAGCTCCTCGTCGCTCATTGCATCCAGCTCCGGCCCCGTGATGATCGATTCCGGTTCAGCCAGTCCGATCTGCCGCGCAATGCTCCGCGCGGTCCCCGGGTAGTCGCCCGTGATCATGATGACCCGGATGCCGGCGGTGTAACACTCGGATAGGGCGGCCGGCACGGCGGGGCGCACCGGGTCTTCCAGCCCCACCAGGCCCAGATAGCGGAACTCGAAGGCATGCTGCGCTTCCGGCAGATCGCGGCGGCTGAACCGGGCCTTGGCCACGGCCAGCACGCGGAGCCCCGTGTCGGCCAGCGCCGCCACCCGGGCGAGCAGGGCGGCCTTCGCGGCCGGGTCGAGGTGGCACAGGTCCGCAATCGCCTCGGGCGCGCCCTTGGCCGCCACCCGGAAATCGTCCCCGTCGGACGACTGCCACACATGGGAAAGCGCCAGGAGCTCGGGCGACAAGGGATACTCCTGCACAAGGTCCCAGTGCTGATGCAAATGCTCGCTCGAGGCGAGATAGCCGTCCCCGAGCCGGGTCAGCGCCTTCTCCATGGGATCAAACGGATCCCGCTTGCTGGCCAGGACGGCATATTCCAGCAAGCGGTGGTACTCCTCGGGCAGCGCGGCGTCGGCCGAGGCCTGCGTATCGAACACGCCGCCCCCGGCGTCCAGCTTCCTGACCGACATCTGGTTGAGCGTGAGCGTCCCCGTCTTGTCCGTGCAGAGAACCGTGGCGGCGCCGAGGGTTTCCACCGCCGGCATCCGGCGCGTGAGAACCCGGAACCGCGAGATCCGCCAGGCGCCCAGCGCCAGGAAGATCGTCAGCACCACGGGAAACTCCTCCGGCAAAATCGCCATGGCCATCGTGATCCCGGCCAGGAAGCCGTCCTGCCACACCTTCAGGGTTCCCCCGCGGCTCAAGCCGTAGACCAGCACCACCACGGCGCAGAGCGAAAGGCCCGCGATCGCCAGGTTCCGCACCAGCCGCCCGGTTTCCTTCTGCAGGAGCGTCTCTTCCTGCTCAACCCCCTGCAACGCCTTGCCGATCCGGCCCAGCTCCGTGGCGAAGCCCACGCGCAGCACCTCGGCCACCCCTTGGCCGGCCGTGATGAGAGAGCCGGAAAACACCAGGGGGAGATCGTCGCCGCCGGGCTTGTCGGGCGGCGGCGCGCCCGCGGCGGCCCGCTTCCGCACCGGCACGGATTCGCCGGTCAGCAGCGATTCGTCGGCGCACAGG
>CAIKKV010000458.1 GCA_903828035.1 uncultured bacterium | reverse complement strand
GGTCGTTCTGGAACGCGCTGTTCTGGGAGTTTTTCCTGACTCGCTGGAAGCCGGGAATGGCAATGGCGGCCAACAGCCCGATAATCACGATCACGAACATCATCTCCACGAGCGTAAACGCGGACGAATGTGCATAGGGAATCGATCGATGCGTTTTCATCTTCTTACGTCCCCTTCCACTTGGATTGTCACGCAAAAACGGAAAAACGCCAAGAAGAAAGTTGTCCTCATTTTTGCGGAAACCCTCCGGGGTATTGCGGAAACAAATCGTAGATGTCATCCCGCGGGGCCTTGAAATGCATCTGCCGTGCCCCAGACGACACGCAAGAACACATTCTCCGCGCGCTCCGCGGCTCCGCGTGATAATCGTCCCTGTTACAGCGTCCCCTTGAACCCGCGCCCGACCCAGAGCCGGGTGCGGCGCGCCGGAAACCCCTCGCGATCCACCGCCACCGACACGGGGGCGGGATCGACGCTCTCAAACAGCGCGCCGAACTCCTCCGGCCCGCGGCCGCGCGAATCGCGCGAGTCCTCGATCACAATGGCCGTCCAGCCGCGATGCCGCGCCGGATCGAACCAGAAGCTGTACTGGTTCAGCGGCGGGCGGGTGGCCCAGGTCGCGATGGCGGGATCCAGATACGCCCCCGTCTGGCTCATGGAGAAAAACCGGCCGGCCATCACGAACGTCCGCTCGGGCTCCGGCAGCGTGCGCCGCAGCGCCGTGACCGCCTCCGCCACCGCGCGCCAGCCCACGACATCGTTCGACAGATCGTATTTGGGGCTGAACGGCTTCATGGCCCTGATCGACGGCCAGCGCGCATGCAGCCGCTCGGAGACCGGCTGAAGCCGGGAATAGACCTTGCCCACCACGGGACTCACCAGGAAGACCGGCACCACCAGCACCACGGCCATCCCCAGCCCCGCCCCCGCCAGCGTCCAGCGCTTCCAGCGCCGGGCGGCGCCATCGCCCACCGGCAGCCGCCTCGACAGCATGACGGAGAGCCCGATCAGGCCGCTCCACCAACCCGGCGCCGGCCAATGCGGCAGCACCTTGCCGGTCAGCCCGATGCCGCAGAAGAAAACAAAAACCGGCAGGCTGGTCCAGAACAGGAACCGGTCGCCGTCGCCGGCCGGCCGGCGGATCAAGTCGATCCCCGCCACAACCATCAGGATAAACAGGATCGGCGTGCCCGCGGCCAGCTGCCCGCCCAGGCTGGCCACCACATTGAATGGCGTCAGCTTGCCCTTCCCCCCGCCATGGCCCAGCTGATAGGCATACGACGCCCACTCATGGCTGGCGTTCCACAAAATGTTCGGAAGAAAAACCAGCAGCGCCATCAGGCCGGCCGCATACGGCTCCGGCCGGCAGAGCCAGCGCCGCCCCGAGGCGGACGTCAGCAGGTAGAGCCCCAGCAGCCCCGGCAGCAGCACGCCGTGGTACTTGCTCAGCATCGCGCCGCCCATCAGCGCGCCCGCGAGCAGCCACCAGCCCCAGCCGCCGCGGCTGACGGCCCGCCAGCCCGCCCACAGCGCGGCGCACCAGAACACGTTCAGCGGCGCATCCGGAAGAATGGCCACGCCCAGCATCATCAGGATGGGAATGCAGGCCGCCAGGCCCAGGGCCACAAAAGCCACGCGCCATCCGGCCAAATCGGCGGCCAGGAGCCCCATGAAGGCCAGGCTCGCGGCGCCGCAAAGGACAGGCCCGAGCCGCATCAGCCACTCGGTGTCGCCCAGCCAGCCCCCGAAGGCGGCCAGGAATCCCACCATCGGCGGGTGATCGAAATAGCCCCAGGCCAGATGGCGCCCGTAGAGGACATAGTGGGCTTCATCCGTGCTGAACTCGAAGAGCCCCGTCAGGCAGAGCCGGCCGATGGTCAGGAGGCCGAGCAGGAGCCAGAAGAAGGTCCGGGTCCGCCCGTCTTGTCTCGGTTCATCCATGATGCGTGCTCCAGGTAGCGACACACTCGCCAGGCCGCCCAGGCCCAGAAAAGGCCCAGGCAGGCGCCGGCCAGGCAATCCAGCGGAAAATGCGAGCCCATGGCCACGCGCGACCAGGCGATCGCCGCGGCCAGCAGCAGCGCCCAGGCCGCGTGGCGCCGCTTCGTCCAGGCCAGGTACCCCAGGGCTAGGAAGGCCAGCGTCGAGTGGCCCGAGGGAAACGACCTCTTCTTCAGCCGCTCCCCCGCCAGGATGGAAACCTCATTCCGGCTCAGGGCAACCTGGTAATACCCCAGGGGCCGGGGACGTGCGATGGCCTGCTTCAGCCCGGCATTCACGGCCAGGGCCAGCGGGGCGATCATCAGGAAGGCGAGCGCATATCGTTTCAACGGGCGCCCGCCGTCCAGGGCCAGCACCAGGCCGGCCAACAGGATCACCGGATAGGCGCCCAGATCGGAAAGGGCCTTGGCCGCGGCCGCCAGCGCCGGGCTCGACGCCATGCCGTTGAGCATGAAGAACAGGCTGTGATCGGCCTTGACCAGCCACTCCGGGATGCCCGTCATGCGTTCCCCTTTTCGCTTTCGCTATCCCTCATCCTCGTCCAATTTGATCTCCAGCTGATACGCCGGGTCGGCACAGCACTCCTCCACCTCGGCAATCCAGCCCGTCACGTCCAGCTTCCGCTCCTGGAAGCCCTCGGCATCGGCCACGAAGCGGAAGGCGTCGATGTACTCCTCGGCATCCACCGGCCCGCTGAACGAGGTGCCTCCGCTGACCAGCTCGAAAAGGTCTTCCTCCAGCAGAAAGGAATGGTACTCCGTGCCGCCGATGCCCTCGTCGCCATAGCCGGCGGCGATCGTCAGCTCGCACGTGTTCTCCGGCCGTTTTCCGGGAAGACGGTCAATGTCCGCCAGAATCGCGTTGAGCCCCTCGACAATCTCGGGCCGCAGGTGCTTGCGTTTCAATATGCTGGAGACAAAACGCCGCGCGGCGTCGATCTCCTTGGCCGCGTCCACCAGCCCCTTGAACTCAGGCTCTTGTTTTTCCGTCATAGCCGTTCCCCTTCAGACCGGTTCCAGGACAACCGGGTTGGCGAGCGTGCCGATCCCCTCGATCTCCACCTCATAGACGTCGCCCGGCTTCAGCCAAAGCGGCGGCTCCTTGGCCATGCCCACGCCCTCGGGCGTGCCCGTGAGAATGACGGTCCCGGGAAGCAGCGTGGTGCTGCCGCTGAGGAAGGCGATGAGCGTGCGGACGTTGAACAGCATGTTGGACGTGGAGCTGTCCTGCATGGTCTTTCCGTTCAGCCGGCCCTGGATGCGCAGGTTGTTCGGATCGGGAATCTCGTCCGCGGTCACCAGGCAGGGGCCCAGCGGAGCGAAGGTGTCGAACCCCTTGCCCCGGCACCACTGCCCGCCGCCGCCGTTGCGCTGCCAGTCGCGGGCGCTGATGTCGTTGGCGCACATATAGCCCAGCACCACGTCCAGCGCCTGCTCGGGCTTGACGTTCTTGCAGCGCTTCCCGATGACCACGGCCAGCTCGGCCTCATAGTCGACCATCTCGCTGCGGAGCCCGACCGGCAGCTCGACGGGGTCGCCCGGATTCTGCACGGCGGCCGGGTTCTTGACGAAGAGGACGGGATGGGGAGGAACGGGAGCGTTCGACTCTTCAATGTGGCGCTTGTAGTTGGCGCCGATGCACAGGATGGCGGGCGGCTGATCCACCGGCGCCAGGCGCTTGGCCACATCGGCCCGCCTGCCGGTCAGCTGCCGCGTCAGCAGCGGCGAGCCCGCCAGCTCGAGCGCCGTGCCGTCCGCCTGCTCGGCCGCCCAGCCGGCTTTTCCCGCCTTGTCCAGATATCGAATGATGCGCATATCGTCTCCCGTTCATGCTTGAAGGGTCAACTATACCGGTTGCCGGCCTTGTGACAAGCCCTTTCGCGGGCTTTCCCACGGCAAACGCATCTAATTTTCCATAATACTCCCGAAACCGGACTGATATTATTTAAGGCGATTGTCCTTTTTTTCGTCATCCCGAGCGGAGTACCGCTTCGGAACGGAGTCGAGGGATCTCCGACTATTGCCGGCTAGGACGAGATCCCTCGACTACGCTCGGGATGACGAAATAGGCGTATGACTACCAAGAGAAGCGTAATCGGACGACTCTTCGGGAACCGCCTCGCGAGCCGTCCGCATGCGCGTAAGCGCACAGGGCGCGCGATGGCTCTCGGGTGTGGCGTTTCGATCAGGCGGACCACGGCATGGTGATTTTGCGATGATAAGGGCTGAAGGCGATGGGACGTGGCCTCGCGGGCCCGGCCCATCCAGCCTGAAGCCCTTAGCGCGCAAAAGCACCCGCCGGGGAACGCCCGAAACGCCACACCCAGAATCACGCAACCCACATCACAAGAATCAATCCGATCCCTGAATAGATACATGTATGTGCCCGTCGGACTTCCACGACCGCTATTCTCACTTTTCCCGCGGAACCATCAACTCCCCGGGATTCACCGCCACCCAGGGGGGAATGCCGGCCAGCCCCAGCTGGCAGTGGTCGGTGTCCAGGGAAAGGCTCCAGATCCCGCCATCCCGGCCCGCCGGAACGGTAACCAGGCACTCCGAGCCGGTATCCGCCGTGACCTGCGTGATGCCCTGGCCCTCCGCGGTCTTGAAGGTGAGCCTAACCTGTTTGCGGCCGGAGGACGTCGCCTCCACCAGGAATGCCCGCGTTCCCTTCGGGACATACACATAAAAACGACTGCTGGAGCTGGAGCTCCCCTTCGCTTTCGGATCGGCGACCTGGCTGAGCGCCAGCACATACTTTGAGGGCTTCAAGACCGCCGCCATCACATGGGGCCGCCCCTTGAAGTCGGCCCTCACGCCTCCGTCGGCCTGCTGGACTTTGGCGTTCAACCGGTACAGGCCCTCCTTCTCCGCCTTGAACTCCAGGAGGAGGGGGCGCCCGCCGGCGGGCGGGGTATTCTTCTCCAAAATGAACTCCGGGGTCTTGCCCGAGCCCCCCATGTGCCAAACCTGGAAACGCCCCAGCTTCTCCCCCGCGGCGTCCTCCATCGGGATGGCGCTCCCGCTGCCGCCGGGCAGGTCAAAAACAACCTGCACGCGCTCCCCGGCTTTCGCGCGGAACAGATAGCTGGCCGAGTTCAGGAAGCCCGCGTCCCGCTCTCCCGCCGCCGGAGGAGCGAGCTTCTGCCCCTCCTTCACAGGGACCAGGTTCTCCCAGCCGGCGCCCACGTTCAGGTCGATGTCGGGCCCGGTGGCGGGCAGGAACCGCGCCAGGCAGGCGGCGCGCAGGGCCGCGACTTCCGCGGGCGGAAAATCGAGGCGGACGGGCCGGTCCACATTGAAAATGCCGCCCACCAGCTGCACCATGAACGCCTCGCGCCACCGGTACTGGAAGAGGTCGCCCTCCAGGGCGATCCGGTTCTTCTCCGCCTCGTCCTTCGTGTCCTTGAAGGCGCGGGTGAGCAGGTTCCAGTAGAAATAGAGGCTCATCTCGTCCACGCGGCGGGCGATCTCCGGCGTGCGGGCGAGCCGGGCGGCCTCCTCGAGGTCCTTCAGGGCCAGCCGCAGCACGCGGGGGCTCGCTTTCTGGCCGGACTCCCAGCGCCCGTAATAGCGCCTCATCGGGCCGGCGGCCTCGCCCCAGCACGCGGTATAGAAATCCTCCAGGGCCGACTCCGGCGCCAGGGCGGGATTCCAGGAAAATTCGGCGAACGCCCAGAAGCGATGGCCGCAGGTGGCCCAGTCGTTCTGCATCTCGCCGTTGACGCCCTCGATGCCGGTCTCCTGCCAGCGGCGAACCGTCTGCGAGATATGGGCCACATTCGGGAGGTTATTGTCGGGCTCCTGCGAGCCCCAGGCGCCGATGGCATAGTATTCGTAGACCGTGACATGCCGGGCGATCGTCGGCCACACCTCGAGGAGGCGCGGCACGCTGGTCTTCCAGTTGAACCCGGCGGCGATGCAGACGAGCACGTTGGAGTGGGCCTGCCGGACGTTCACCGGCGGAACCCCCGCGCGGCCATAGGCCAGGAATCCGACCAGCGTGGAGGGAAACTCGGCGTGGATGGCGTCGGCCACCTGGTTGGCCAGCAGGAGGGCGCAGTCGCCATAGGTGCCCGCGGCCATGCAGCGCGGACACCGGCACATGTTCGCGGTTCCATCGTTCGGGCTGACGGAGATCAGGGGCGGCGCGCTTCCCGCGCCTTTCTGCCGCCAGCGCAGGGCGGCGGGAACGCCCTCTAGGAACTGCTTCAGCACCTCCGGCTGCGTGGTGCACGGCTGCTCGCCATTCTGTTTGGTCCCCGGGGCATCCCCCGGCTCGCTGACCCAGGCAAAATACTCGGGATGCTCCTTGAACAGCCCCTTGGGCACATAGGCCGCGTAGGAGTGGCTGACGGCCTGGGGGCCGTAGGCGGAACCGAGTCGGTTCCGGCGGCTCCAGGTGGTGAATAGCTTCCCCGAGGGGCCGGCCCCCGCCCCGTTGGAGAGGATGCGGACCTTCAGGGCCGGCCCTTCCACCCGGTCCGCTTTCACCGCCACCTCCTTCAGGCTGGGAATGACCTCCCAATCCTTCGTGATGAAATACCAGCGGCAGCCCAGATCGCGCAGAACCGTGTAGACCCCGTGGCTGGCGCCGTTGGAGTCCCGCCCGAGAATGAGCAGCCGCCCGGGCGTGCTCTGGAGGAGAAAGCTCTCGGGCGAGGCCCCTTCAAGCCGCTTGAGCGGGGCCGTGTCCTTCGTGAGGGCGGCCCATTCCGAGGCGAGGCCCACGACCACGCAGCGATCCGTCCGGATCGTGCTTCCGCTTTCAAAGGAGGCCCCGGTCATGCGCTTCAGGATCACGGCCAGATCGCCGGCCGCCGCCTCCGCCATTTTCCCCGAGTTCGGAAGGATCACGAGGGCCGCGGCGGCCTTCCCGTCCCTGGCCAGCACAAACGCTTCGGCCGCGCCGGACGCCACGGCGCAACAGGCGAGAAATCCGGCCAGCATCAAACGCACATAGGGAAAGGCATGCATGGAAAGGGCTTTCATTTCTGCGGAGTAAGGCACTCCCGGGGAACCAGGAGGTAGCGGGGGTGCGTGGCCAGGTAGGGCGGAACGCCGCAGAGGCGGATCCGCGGGCTGACCCCGCTGACGGTGACGCTCCAGGCGCGATCATCCTGCCCGGGGCGGACGCGGATCAGGATTCCCTGCGGGGACTCGTGCGGCACATCCCTCTTCGTGACCAGGCTCCCGTCAGGCGCGCGGACCGCGACCTCGGCGATGTAGCCCCCGTTGCTATAGCCGCCCACGCCGAACGCCTTCGTGCCCTTCGGGACAAAGAAGTAAAAGGGGCCGGTTCCCCCCGAGCGCAAGTTGTCCTTCGGCTGGGTTTCGACGGCGAGGACATGGGGAACGTCCGACGCCCAGTAGCCGTTCGGCCCCCGGATCGAATAGAGCCCCGGCTTTTCGCTAGGCGGCCGGATCACCGCCACATCCGTCCCGGGGTCATAGGCGAGCTCGGCGTCCGCGACCAGCGGCTCCCCTTTTTCCCGGCCGGTCGCCTCCGGCCCCAGATAAGCGAGGGAATAACGAGGATCGCGCGGCTGATTCAGGGTCAGTTCGAGTTCGGTTTTCTCGCGCCCTTTGCCCAGGAACAACATCGGTCCCATGATAAGCGGCCGGTATTCGGGCCGCTTATCCTCGGCGGAGAGATCGCGGAACTGGCCCAGGGAGACGAGCGGGCCGTAAACCGTCTCCGGAACCACCGGCGGGTGCTCGCGCTCCTCGATTTCCTGCAAGGTGGGCGGCGTGGGACTGGGGGCCACGGTGATCGACCGGATCCGGCAATACTCCGATGGGCTGTCGCGCCCCCAGAACAGGAGCGTGTCGCCCGGTTTGAGCGCCACGTTCTCGACGACCTCGTCGCGCCAGCAATCGCCGAACGTTCCGTCAAAATCCCAGATATGGATGACCGCCCCGTTCACCAGCAGCTTGGCCTTGCTGACGCCGTCCTTTTCGTCGAGATAGCTCACCGTCACCCGGTAATAGCCTTCGGGGCCCTGGAAAATCGTGCTGGCTTGCCCGATCAGGGACGACTTGTCCTTCCGGAGTATCTTCATGCTGAGGCAGCGGGTGCCGCGATTCGTTTCGATGACATAGGTCTTGATCTCCCAGCCCTCGGGCTTGCCGTCCGCATTGGCGTCCAGGAAGGCGGGATTTGAAATCAAGCCGGCGGCCGAGAGCGCCAGCGGCCAGGCGACCGCCCCGAGACACAGGAGCCGCCGCGATAAAGGAGCGAGGTGTTTCCCAATCATGGAAAACGAGTATGCCGCAAGGAGGCCCGAAAGACAAGTGCTGCTAACGCACCACGACCACCGTTCCCTGGACAGGCGCCTTCAAGGTGAGGACCACATCCCCGGTGTTCGTGGCAATCGAACCAGAGTAGTAGGTCGGAAGTATTAGATGCGGAATCGATCCCGCCAGAGATCCCCCGTTCAGGTCGAACAGCGTATAGGTCCCAGAAGCGATATAGTTAAGCTTGTCGACTTTGATCGTGCTGCCCGCCGTCAGGGTCAGCCCGCCTGACGCCGACGAGTTCTGAATCAACACCTTGTCCTGTTCGCCCGGGCCCCTGAGGTGGAAGAGATTGGTGCTGGAGGCGGCCAGCACGATTTTTCCTGTCGTGCCGGTCACCGACAGCGTTCCGAACGTCGTCAGGTTGGTGCCGGGCGACATGCCCTCCAAGTTTGTGACCCCCGTGGATCCGAGCCGGACCAGCCCTACTCCCGCAAGGCCGCCAACCAGATCGGAAGCATTCGCCGCAAGGGCCGAATAATCAAGGACGCTGTTCGTATGAACCAGGATCTGGCCCACGTCCGGCAAGCGGCCGGACCCCGTTAACTTCAAGGGATAGGCTTCAATGCCGCCGTCCTCAACTTCCGTCCCGCCTGTATAAAGCTGGGCCGAAGCGATCTCAGTCCGTCCCGTTCCCGTCCCCGTGTAGACAAGCCGGCCCGGAACCGCTCCATCCCGCATAATCCCAGCCCAGTTATTATTACCTACCTGGGAGGGGTACCGGCGCAAATAGACCCGGCCTTCGATGCGCACCCGGTCATAACTGTTATAGCTGGCAGGCGACCCATTCACCCCCTCAAGGATCCCGCCGTTCCGGACAACCACATTGGTGCTAAAAACCGTCGCCGTCGAGCTCAGCCGCCTGAAGGCGAGGAGGCGTGGACTCGTGTCCCGACTCCTCCAGCCTGAAGGCGGATCAGCCCGAAAACGGCCGCGCCTTAACGCCGAAACACCTCAACCCGCCGGGTCGTCTTCTGCCTTTGGCGAAGATTTGGGTCATCGCACCTGGAAGAATTGGCCCGGCGAGCGATGGCGGAGCACCACGTCCGTGGCCGTGCGGTAGAGCGAATAGCCGTAGCCCCCCCGCACGCTCCAGCCGGTCAAGGTCGCGGCCCCCGTGAGCGCATCCGCCCGCATGAGGACGGCATCGAACGGCCGCGCCATGTCGACCCGGCCCACCGGCCGCGGCTCCACCACGGCGGAGGCCGGCAGCTGCAAGGTCCCCTTCACGATCAGGCACGACCCCGTGGCGGCGGTAAACCGGTAGCGGAACAGGCTGCTCGTTGCCAGGGCCAGGGTTCCGTTCGTGACCACCGTCAGGGCCGCGGGCTGTTCGCGCCAGTCAAACCCGGCGCCGGCCCGGAGGTCGAGCGGCCGCGAAATCGTCCCCGCTCCCCCGATAAACCCGTTGCTGTAAACCGTCACCGCCCCGCCAGCGGGCAGGTCGCTGTTCACCCGCAGCAGCCCGCCCGTCACGATCGCCACTCCCGTCCAGAGATTCGACCCCGCCAGCGTCAGCATCCCCGCGCCCGCCCGGATCAGGCCGCCCGTCCCCGACAAGACGCCCGCGTACACGGTCTCGCGGCTGTCGGCCACGGTCAGCCGGGTGGCGGCCGTGGCGCCGAACTTGACCTCCCCGAAGCCCTCCAGGCTGCCGATCGTGTCACTGACCGCATTCAAGTTGAACACGGAATTGGAGTCCAGCGTCACGGTTCCCACATCGGGCAGGCTGCCGCCCGTGCCAAGCACCAGCTCGCCGATCTTGTTGGTCCCGCCATCGGTGAGCCAGGTGCCGCCCGTATAGAGATTGCTCGCATACAGATAGACCGGAAACGGGTTGGTGGTGGCCAGGACAAAACGTCCGGGCGCGGCTCCATCGGAAACCGGACCGCGCAAGTAGAAATAGCCTGATCCCGGCTGGCGTTGGAACAGCACGTCTCCCTCGATCCTGAGCCGGTCATAGGTGTTCACGTTCCCGGCGCTTCCGCGCACCAGGCCGCCCGGCTTGACCGTG
>CAIKKV010000457.1 GCA_903828035.1 uncultured bacterium | reverse complement strand
TTCTGCGCGAGGAGGAGGGGGTGGCGGCCCAGGTGCTGAGGGCGCTGGGCGTGGACATTGAAAATGTCCGGGCCGAGGTGATGCGGGTGCTGGACCCGACGAACGCCGGGGAATCCGCCGAGCCGGGCGACGAGGCCGAGGAGGAAGCCGAGGAGGAGCCGCGCGAAGCCAAGGGCGACATGCCGGAGCCGGCGCCCGCGGAAGGGCCCGTCTCCAAGGGGAAGTCCAAGACGCCGGCCCTGAATAATTTCGGGCGCGACCTGACGGAGATGGCCCGCCAGAAGAAGCTGGACCCGGTCATTGGCCGCGCCAACGAGCTGGAGCGCGTGATCCAGATCCTCTGCCGCCGCACCAAGAACAATCCCGTCCTGATCGGCGAGGCGGGCGTGGGCAAGACGGCCATCGTGGAAGGCCTGGCGCAGGCCATCCTGGATGGCAATGTGCCCGAGGGCATGCGGCGCAAGAAGGTGATCACGCTCGACCTGGCCCTGATGATCGCGGGCACCAAGTACCGCGGCCAGTTCGAGGAGCGGATCAAGGCCGTCATGGACGAGATCAGGAAGGCCGGCAACGTGATCCTGTTCGTCGACGAGCTGCACACGATCGTGGGCGCCGGCTCGGCCGAGGGGGCCATGGACGCCTCCAACATCATCAAGCCGGCCCTGGCCCGCGGCGAGCTCCAGTGCGTGGGCGCCACGACCCTCGACGAGTACCGCAAGTACATCGAGAAGGATGCGGCCCTCGAGCGCCGGTTCCAGACCGTCAAGGTCGAGGAGCCCAGCGTCGAGGAGACGGTGCAGATCCTGAAGGGGCTCCGCCCCAAGTATGAAGAGCATCACCACGTCAAGATCACCGACGAGGCGATCGAGGCCGCGGCGCAGCTGTCCGACCGGTACCTGAAGGGACGTTTTCTCCCGGACAAGGCCATCGATACGATCGATGAAGCCGGCGCCCGCGTGCGCATCCGGAATACGACCCGGTCGCCCGATCTGAAGAAGCGCGAGGTGGCGATTGAAAAGCTTCGCCTCAAGAAAGAGGCGGCCATCAAGGAGCAGAAGTTCGAGGAGGCGGCCCGCCTGCGCGACCGCGAGCGGCGCGAGCGCCAGGCGCTCGAGGACAAGATCTCCCGCTGGGAAAAGGGGAACGCGCGGAAAAACCTCCGGGTGACTCCCGAAGACATCATGATGGTCATCGGGCGCTGGACGGGCATCCCCCTCACCAAGATGGAGGGCGAGGAGCTGGCCCGCCTGCTCGAGATGGAGCAGGAGCTCGAGAAGACCGTGGTCGGCCAGAACGAGGCCGTCCGGACGATTTCCAAGGCCCTGCGGCGGTCGCGGGCGGACCTGAAGGATCCGCGCCGGCCGATCGGCTCCTTCATTTTCCTGGGCCCCACGGGCGTGGGAAAGACCCTGCTCACCAAGGCCCTGGCCGAGTTCATGTTCCATGACAAGGATGCGCTCATCCAGATCGACATGAGCGAGTTCATGGAGAAGTTCACGGTTTCGCGCCTGGTGGGATCGCCGCCCGGCTATGTGGGGTACGAGGAGGGCGGCCAGTTGACCGAGAAGGTGCGCCGCCGGCCCTATTCGGTGGTGCTTTTCGCCGAGTTCGAGAAGGCCCATCCCGACGTCATGCAGATCCTGCTCCAGATCCTGGAGGAAGGCCGCCTGACCGACAGCTTCGGCCGGGTGATCGATTTCAGGAACACGATCGTCATCATGACGTCGAACCTGGGCGCCGATTTCGGCAAGTCCGACAGCGGGCTGGGCTTCCGCGAGGCCTCGGCCAAGGGCGATTACAGCACGATGCGCGACCGGATGCTCGGCGAGGCGAAGCGCGCGTTCAAGCCCGAGTTCCTGAACCGGATCGACGAGGTGATCGTGTTCCGGCAGCTGGATCGCGCCGATGTGAACAAGATCCTGGACCTGGAGCTGGCCCGGCTGGGGGCGCGGCTGCTGATCCGCGACGTCAAGCTGAAGCTCAGCCCCGAGGCGAGGGACTTCCTGATCGACAAGGGCTTCGACCCGGCCATGGGCGCCCGTCCGCTGCGCCGGGCGGTGCAGAAGTTCATCGAGGATGCCATGGCCGAGGAGATCCTGCGGGGGCACGTCAAGCGCGGGGCCGTCGTGGAAGCGGTCAGGAATGACGAGGGCGGCTTATCGTTCCTGGTCCCGGAGGTCGCGGCCGCCGGGTAACGATGTTCGAGTCCCTATCCAGCACCTTTCAGAAGGTTTTCCGCAACCTCCGCGGTTACGGCGCGCTTTCCGAGTCCAATATCAAGGATGCGCTCCGCGATGTGCGGCTGGCGCTGCTTGAGGCCGACGTCCATTATACGGTGGTCAAGCAGTTCATCGACCGGGTCCGGGAGAAGGTCCTGGGCAAGGATGTGCTGGACAGCGTTTCTCCCGGCCAGCAGTTTATCAAGTTCGTCTACGATGAATTGGCGGCCATCCTGGGCGGCAGCCAGGCCGAGATCTACCTGGGGGGCACGCCCGCCACGCTGATGCTGTGCGGCCTTCACGGATCGGGCAAGACGACCACCGCGGGCAAGCTGGCCCGCTGGCTGAAAAAGCGGGGGCGGGGAGTTCTGCTGGTGGCGGGCGATCTGCGGCGGCCCGCGGCCGTGGACCAGCTGGCGGTGCTGGCCGGCGAGGCGGCCGTGGCCCTGATGAAGCCGATCCCCGGGGAGAGCCTCCCGTCGCTGGGCTTGCGCGCGCTGGAGGAGGCGCGGCGGCAGGGGCATGACATGGTGATTTTCGACACCGGCGGCCGGTTCCAGATCGACGAGGACCTGGTGGCCGAGCTGAAGGCGTTTAAAACGGCGGTGAAGCCTGGCAATGTGGTTCTCGTCGTGGACGCGGCCATCGGCCAGGAGTCGGTGAGCGTGGCTGAAACGTTCAACCGGGAGCTGGGGCTGACGGGCCTGATTTTGACGAAGCTGGACGGCGACGCCCGCGGCGGCGCGGCGCTGTCGATCCGCTCCGTCACCGGCTGCCCCGTCCTTTTCACCGGCACGGGCGAGCACCAGGATCAGCTGGATGCGTTTTATCCCGACCGGATGGCCTCCCGCATCCTGGGGATGGGCGATGTGGTGTCCCTGGTGGAAAAGGTCCAGGAGAATGTGGACCTGACGGAGATGGCGGAGACGGAACGCAAGATCCGGACGCAGGATTTCAACCTGGAGGACTTCCTCCGGCAGTTCAAGCAGATGAAGAAGATGGGGCCCCTGGAGAAGATCCTGGAGATGCTTCCGGGCGGGGCGGCCCTGGGTGCGGGCGGGCTGAATACGGAAGAGATGAATCGTTTTTCGAAGCGGGCGGAGGCCATCATCCAGAGCATGACGGTGCGTGAGCGCCGGCATCCGGATATCCTGAATGGGAGCCGCCGGCTGAGGATCGCGAAGGGGAGCGGAACCACGGCGCAGGACGTGAATGACCTGATCCGGCAGTTCAAGCAGGCGAAGCTCATGGCGAAAAAGATAGGTATGATGCAAAAAAAGTTGCAACGTCGGCGCTGATATGGCATTATGTCACGCTTTCAGGAGGATACGAATGTCGGTTAAAATTAGATTGCGCCGCACCGGCGCCAACAACGATGTGAGCTACCGGGTGGTGGCGACGGATAGCCGCTCCCCCCGGGACGGACGCTTTATCGAGGTTCTGGGCTGGTACGACCCCAAAAAGACCGGGGTCAATTATCTGCTTAAAATGGATCGCATCCAGCACTGGACGTCCAGGGGCGCAATTGTGAGCGATACAGTGGCCAGCCTGATCAAGAAGGCTCCGGCGGCCCCTGCCGCGGCAGTCGTCGAGAAGTAGGCGACGGTCGGGCGGGACGCCCGGATGAGGCCAATGAGCGGCACGCTTGAGGTTGATGTCATCACGATCTTTCCCGGGATGCTGAACGGCTTCCTGGAAGAGAGCATGCTCAAGCGGGCGCAGGCCCAGGGGGCGGTCCGGGTTCGGGTGGTGAACTTGAGGGATTACGCGTCCGGCAAGCACCAGGTCACGGATGACCGGCCCTTCGGGGGCGGACCGGGCATGGTGATGAAGCCGGAGCCGATTTTTGCGGCCGTGGAAGCGGTCAGGCGGCCGGAAAGCCGCGTGATCATGATGACCCCGCAGGGGAGGCGGTTCTCCCAGGGGGAGGCGGAGCGGCTGGCCCGTGAATCGCATCTGGTGTTCGTGTGCGGACACTACGAGGGGATTGACGAGCGGGTGAGAACGGCGCTGGTGACGGACGAGCTGTCGATCGGGGATTACGTCCTGACGAACGGGGTTCTTCCGGCGGCGGTGGTGGTGGATGCGGTGGTGCGGCTGCTTCCCGGAGTGCTGGGGGCGGGGGAGCACGCGACGAAGGAGGAATCCTTCAGCAGCGGTCTTCTCGAGTTTCCGCAGTACACGCGGCCTCCGGAGTTCCGGGGCATGAAAGTGCCCGAGGTGCTTCTTTCGGGCCACCACGGCGAGATCGAGCGCGGGAGACGCGCGCAGTCGGAACGGAGAACGCTGGCCAGAAGGCCGGATTTGCTGAATAGAGGTGACGACCATGATCAACAAGATGATCGATAAGATTAACCGCGAGAACGCCCGGACCGAAAAACTGGCGGCCTTTGCGGTCGGCGACGGAG
>CAIKKV010000456.1 GCA_903828035.1 uncultured bacterium | reverse complement strand
GGCCAAGAAGCTGGTGTACGGTGAGGTGGCGCTGGATTCGGTGGCGGGCCCCAGCGAGATCGCCGTGCTGGCGGACGGCGAGGCCAACCCCGCCTTTGTGGCCGCCGACCTGCTGTCGCAGGCCGAGCACGGCACGGGGCACGAGAAGGCGCTGCTGGTCACCACGTCGCGCGCGCTGGCTTCGGCGGTGCGCCGGGAGCTGATGAGCCAGGCGGCGGGGCTGGGCCGGAGCGAGGCCATCGCGGAGGTGATGCGCCGGGGCGGCATCCTGTTTGCGGTGACGAAGACGCTGGAGGAGGGCGCGGAGCTGTGCAACGCCTTTGCGCCCGAGCACCTGGAGCTGATGATCCGCCGGCCCGAGCGGCTGCTGCCCCGGATCACCCGGGCGGGCGCCGTGTTCCTGGGCCCGTGGACGCCGGAGTGCGTGGGCGACTACGCCGCGGGGCCGAGCCACGTGCTGCCCACGGGCGGCACGGCGGCCCTGTTTTCGGGGCTGACGGTGAACGACTTTGTCCGGCGCATCAGCGTGGTGAAATATTCCCGCGCGGCGCTGAAGCGGGCCTGGCCGGTGATCGAGGCCTTTGGCCGGGTCGAGGGGTTGGACGCGCACGCCGCGTCCGGAAAGATGAGGCTGACGCGGCCATGAAAGAGCTGATCCGACGCACCGTCCGGCAGATGGCCGGCTACACGCCCGGCGAGCAGATGAGCGGCCCGGGCCTGGTCAAACTCAACACCAACGAGAACCCCTACCCGCCCTCGCCGCGGGTCGCGCGCGCCCTGCGGGCCCTGGACCCGGCCCGGCTGCGGCTGTACCCCGATCCCGCGTGTACCGAAATCAGGGAAACCTGGGCCGCCCAAAACGGCGTGGAGCCCGGCCGGGTGTTCGTCGGGAACGGGTCGGACGAGGTGCTGCGCCTGATCACGCTGGCGTTCGTGGAGCCCGGCGGCTCGATGGGCATGTTCACGCCGTCCTATTCGCTGTACGAGGTGCTGGCCGACGCCATCGGCGTGCCGATGCGCAAGGTGCCGCTGGGGACCGGATTCACGTGGCGGATGCCGGCCTCGTTCAAGAGCTCGGTCTTTTTCATCACGACGCCCAACAACCCGACGGGAATCATGTATCCGCCGGAGCCGGTCCGCGCCTTCTGCGCCCGGTTCAAGGGGGTGGTCGTGATCGACGAGGCGTACGTCGATTTCTGCAACTGGAACAACCTCGCCCTGGCGACGGAGTTCCCCAACGTGCTGGTGCTGCGGACGCTGTCCAAGTCCTACTCGCTGGCGGGGATCCGGTTGGGGCTGGCGGTCGGCGCCCCGCCGCTGATCGACGCGCTGATGAAGCTGAAGGATTCCTACAACGTGAACATGCTGACCCAGGCCGCGGCCGCGGCGGCGCTCACGGACGAGGCGTATATGCGGCGGCAGGTCGAGCGCATCCGCCGGAGCCGCGTCCGGCTGGGGCGCAGCCTCGAGGCGCTGGGGTTCGAGGTGACGCCGTCGGAGGCGAACTTCCTGTGGGTCCGGCCGACTCGCGTGGGGGCCCGCGCGCTCTTCGAGGCGCTGCGGCAGCGGCGGATCCTGATCCGCTACAATCCGTCGGCCTGGCACCCCGATTACGTGCGCATCACGGTGGGGACCGAGCCCGAGCTGAAGCGGCTCCTGGCCGCCATCCGGGAGATCCAGTCATGAAGCCGATGGAGCTGTCCGTGGCGGCCCGCGAGTTCGACGCCCATGCCGGGCGGTATTGGGCGGACTGGATCGAGGCGGTCCGCTTCCCGAGCGTGGGCGCCGACCTGGCGCACGACGGGGACTGCCGCGACTGTGCGAACTGGTTTTCCGGCCGTCTGGTGGCGGCGGGCTTCCGGTCGGAATTGCTGGAGACCGGCGCCCCGCCGGTTGTTTTTGCCGAGCGGAAGGGCCGGCCGGGCGGTCCGGTGATCCTGATTTACGGCCACTACGATGTGCAGCCCGCAGACCCGCTGGAGGAGTGGACGTCGCCGCCCTTCGAGCCGGAGTTCCGGGACGGCCGCCTGTACGGCCGCGGCGCGCAGGACAACAAGGGGCAGCTTGCCTATGTGCTGGCGGCGCTCGACACCCTGAACCGCTTCGGGGATCCCGGCCTCTGCACGATCAAGGTGCTGCTGGAGGGCCAGGAGGAGTCGGGGAGCAGCGCGCTCTCCACCTGGCTACCGAAGTGGGCGGACCGCCTGAAGGCGGACGTCCTGCTGGTTGCGGATACGTTCATGGCCGACTCGGGCGCGCCGGCGATCGTGATGGGCTTGCGCGGGATCGTGCACTGGACGCTGACGGTGGAGGGGCCGCTTCGCGACCTGCACTCCGGATCGCATGGCGGCGTGGCGCCGAATCCGGCCACCGCGCTGTGCCGGCTGATCGCCGGGCTTCACGGGCCGGACGGAAGCGTGGCGGTGCCCGGCTTCAACGCGGGGTGTCATTCCCCGACGGACCGCGAGCGATCCCTGATGGCGGCGGAGCCGTTCGATCCCGAGCGGTACCGGAACCAGACAGGCGTTCCCCCGTCCGGGGGCGAGCGCGGCAGGCCGCCCGTGGAGCGGCTGGGGTTCCGGCCGACCCTCGAGGTGAACGGCGTGCGCGGCGGATACGGGGGCTCGGGCTCGAAGACGATTATTCCGGCGAAGGCGTTTGCCAAGATGACGGCCCGGCTGGCCTCGGGGCAGGATCCGGCGGCGGTGCTGGCGGTGCTGGCGGCGCATTTCAAGCGGGTGGAGCCGGAGGGCTTGCGCGTGACGATGAGCGAGGCGACGATCGGCGGCCCGGCGCTGAGGCTGGACGCGGATTCGGCCCTGGCGGCCCGGGCGGCCGGCGTGCTGCGCGAGGTGTGCGGGCGCGAGCCGGCCTTTCACTGGGACGGCGCGTCGATTCCGGTTCTGTCGCTGCTGGCCGGCGTGGCGGGCGCCGAACCGCTGATCGCGGGCTTCGGG
>CAIKKV010000455.1 GCA_903828035.1 uncultured bacterium | reverse complement strand
TAGGTATATCGCGTTGCCCGCGTAATTGTAGTTCCCTCCGATTGCCGGATAGCCATAGGCACACAGGTCATGGGCAAGGTAGCACTGGTTGTCATCCAGGTAGTTCGCCAAGCGCACGAAGAAGATGATGTTGTCGCCGAAACTGTCCGTATTGATCGTGGTGACGTTGAATGGCAAGACCCCGTTCACAACGTCGTAGTTCACAACGCTCCCGACCACGGTCCCCGTGTCCAATGCATTCTGGATCGAGTAATCGTTGATGTTCCCACTGAAATCCGCCACGGTTATCTCAAACGCCTGGTGGAAACAGTTGCTTGCGCAGTTGAACCAGAGTTCATTGTAAAGGGAATAAAACGAACCCAGTCTGAGTCCAATCAATTCCCGATTCGCAAGCGACGAGATATCGTAGGTCACCGCGCCAATAGCAAACACGAACCAGTTTCGCCGAGGATATCCGGTTGCCGAATAAGAGCCAGTCCATCGGCCCGTGTACCACTGTCCCGTATCCCAGGATGAAGCGATCACACCGCTGCGCCAGTCGTTGAAGGTCGCGGCCTGTTTGCCCGGAATGAGCAACGAAACGGGCGACACCTCGCTGTAGGCTGTCGCGTTGTACATGCTTGACGCCATGCGTCTGCTGTACTTGGCACTGTTCTCCAGTTCAACGACGTTATATTTTCGGCAGAGATGACCGGTGGCAGATTGCCAGACCAGATGGCCGTTTGTCGGATTGTAAACCAGATGTGACATTACACGGTCTCCACGACGCAGGCGTCCACTTCAACTCGGGTCTCACCGCTGATGGACCGCACATGCCCGGTTTCATCGACGGTCAGTTTCCGCACATACATGTAGAGCTTCTTGTCGCCGCCATGGAAATACCCGATGCGCGAGACGACCCAGAAGTCCAGTCCGTTGCCCCCTGTCCCCACCACAAAGCTCGATCCCTCGGCCGTCTCATTCCCTTCCGCAGCTGCCCCGATGGTTTGAACGGCGGTCGGCGCGTGAGGGCCAACGTGCTTGACTCTCAGAGTTTCATCGTCGCCGTCATTGACTTCCTCCGTCGTCAGCCAATCGGCGTCCCCCACAAGCTTTCCACCGAGATAGCCGGGCGTTGTATCGTTGGCGGAAACCTTCACCGTTTCGCCGCCCGCATCTTGCCATCCCTTGTTGCCTGCGCCGTCCGTGCCATATACCTTTTTCGCGCCCGGCGCGGCCTCGTCGCCATCCAGTTCGATCTTGTGGTCCGTGGCGTTCTCCACGATGCTCTTCTGAACCAGGCCGTCGAGATAATCAGGAGGCCCCCCTATGTCTGCCCTGACCTTATAAGGCAACGCATACCAGGTCTTTGCCCCAGTATCGTCTTGGGTCCCGTAATAGGCCGGGTAATGCGGGACTCCGTCGCCTTCCAGTTGAACCTTGTCGCCGTCCACGATCACGGAACCCGCCGCGCCCACAACCTTATCCGCCAGGAAGCCAGGATTCTCATCTTCGGCGTTCGCCTTGACCTTGTGCCGGGCCTCCGTGTTGGCCGCCACGTCCTCATGATTCCCGACTTCCTCGTCGAAATCGGTCACATCCTCGGCCAGGTGCGTGTGGTCACCCTCGGCGAAGTCGCTGGCCTTCTTCCCGCTGTCCTTGGGCAGCCCGTTCGCGTCGATCCCCATCAGGTTGTCAGGTGTTCCGACAATGCCATCGTGGTCGGCCTGGCTGTTCAACCCATGCTTTTGGGCATGCCGCGCGGCTGTGTTGGCTGCCACGTCTGGATGGTTGCCCACCTCCGCATCGAAGTCGGTCACGTCGGCGGCAACATGCGCATGTTCCGCGTCCGCCTTTCCGTCGAGTTCCTCCGTGATCTTGCTTGCGCTCCATAGGTCGGTGAGTTCCGTGCTCTCGTCGTTAATCTGACGATGCTTCGTCTCGTCATCGAGATGCGTTCTGACTTCCCCGGCCGCCGTGTAATCCACGCCGTTGTCGAGCGCCTCTGCCTTGTCGACAAGTCCATTATTGTCCTTGTCATACACGGACTTGAACATGTCGCCCAAGCCTCCGCCGCCGCCCTCGCATTCTACTGCCGCGTCGATTTCGATTCGTGTCTCGCCGGTAATGGAATGGAGACACCCCCTCTCGTCAAACAGCGCCTTGCGCACATACATGTAGAGTTTTCGGTCGCCCTCATGGAAATAACCCATCCGGGTC
>CAIKKV010000454.1 GCA_903828035.1 uncultured bacterium | reverse complement strand
GATCTGGGCCCGTGGCGGCGGCGTTGAGCGTGGCGTCGACGCGCTGGAAGGCGGGGAGCCAGGCGGCCGGCTCCGCGCTGCCCGGCGGCCTGTCGGCGGCGGGGCCGGCGGCTTCGCCGCGGGCGAGCGCGAGGTCGGCGCGGGCGGAGGCGGGGACGCCGCCCATGCGGCAGAGGGTGATGAAATACGGGTGTTCGGCGGCTTGCTGGGGGGTCAAGGGCATGGGGGTATCATCGCGTGTACCCCGCGGCGGGCGCAAGACAATTTGAAAACGGGGGCGCGCAGGTCTGGGGTTGCGTGATGCGGGTTGTTCCATTTCGGGCGCCAATGGGCGGCCGCTTTCGGGCTGATCCGGTTTCCGGCTTGAGGTTCGCGGCCACGAGGCCAGCTCACCTTGCCGGAAGCCGGCTGAGCCTCGAAAGCGTCACGCCCATTTTCGCCTAATCGAAATGGAACAACCCCGTAGCCATCGCGCGCCCTGCTCACTGTCGTTCGCATGGGCGGCGCGCGAAATGGCTTCCGGATAAAGCCCGCACAGAACTATGTGCAAATGTTATGCTTCTTGCGACCGCGTCATCGGGCACCGATGAGAATCCAATCGCGCGCCGTCCGAGCGTGCTCGGAAGAGCCGCGGGCGCGCGAGGGCTAGTCGGGTTCGGCGTTTCGATTAGCCGAAACGCCGAACCCACATCACGCAACGCACACGACACGGTCAATTCGGGACCATGAAACAGATACGTTTGACCTGCTTTCAGCAAATGCTTGTGCACGGGGCTGCCGATTGGTATGGTGTCAAGGTTTTTACGCCGTTTACGGGGGAGAAGGTTCATGGGCCCATTTCAGCGAGTCGGAGTCGTGGCGGCCATGGTGGCGCTTGCCGCCTTCCCCGCCTGCCGCCGGAACGCCGCGGCCGTGGTGGACGGGCAGGAGCGGCGCGATCCCGCCATCCAGGCGGCCTGGGCGGCCTCGGAGACGGGGGGGGTGGCCTGCGCCGAGCCCCTGTACGACGCGATTCTTCTGAAAAGTCCCGACCTGGCCCGCGCCCATCTGGACCTGGCCATGCTCCTGATGAATGCCGAGGAGAAGCCGGTGAAGGCCATGCACCATTTCCAGCGGTACCTGGAGCTGCAGCCGGAGAGCGAAAAACGGGTGCTGATCGCGCAGAACATCCGCAAGCTGACCCTCATGCTCGGCGGCAAGGTCGCCCGCTCGCGCATCGGGCAGCTGGAGCAGCAGCTGGCAGCCCTGCAGGCGGAGAACGACACGCTGAAGCGGTCGCTCGGCATCTCGGGCCTTCCGGTGGTGAATCCGGCGGCCCCGGGCAATCCGGCCGGCGGGGCGGGCGCTCCGGCGCCGGGGCCCCGGGCCTACACGGTCAAGGAGGGAGACAGCCTGACCCGGATTTCGCAGGCGATGTATGGGGATGGGGCGCGGTCGGACCGGATTTACGAGGCCAACCGCGCCAAGCTGAAGAACCGCAATGCGCTTCAGTCGGGCCAGGTGCTGGTGATCCCGTAGACTGAATGAAAAGAGAGGGGAGCGACAATCATGGCGAAAGATTTTTTTGACCAGGATCTGGTGGAGGCGCGCGCCGTGCGCTCGGCCCCGCCTCCGGTGACGCCGGAAACCGGGGCGGCCTCGGACGACATGCCCGCCCGGACCATTTCGGACCTGAACCTGACCCGAATGGCCAAGTACCGCGAGCAGCGCGTGGCCCAGCAGGCCGAATCGGCCAAGGAAATGGAATCGCTCCGCCGCCGCACCGACGAGATCGAGCGCGAGCGGCGGACCCTGGAGGAGGAGACCCGCCAGGTGGACCGCTTCGAGCAGGGCCGGCGGGAAATCGTGGAAAAGCTCGACCAGACCCTGATCCTGCTCGAGAAGCATGAGATGCAGACCATCCGCCTGACCGAGCTGTATGCGGGCGCCCGGCACCGCTTCACGGAGCTTCAGCACGAGGTCAAGGCCCTTCAGGAAAGCGACTGGGAGGAGGCCCGGATCGGCGAAGAGGTCAGCCGCGCCATTGTGGTCATCGACGACGCCCGCAAGGAGTATGGCAAGGCCATGGCCCGCCTCGAGGCGGCCGAGGCGGGA
Source organism: uncultured bacterium (assembly GCA_903828035.1). The sequence goes on along the minus strand of CAIKKV010000454.1, from coordinate 126 downwards.
AGCACGGCCGAGATCGGCACCTCCCTGGCGGCGGCGGGGGCGGCTCCGCAGGAGCCCCGCGATTTCATGTACTGGGTGAAGACCGGCTTTGCGTTTTTCCTGCCCCTGATGGCGTTCCTGCTGGTG
>CAIKKV010000453.1 GCA_903828035.1 uncultured bacterium | reverse complement strand
GGCGCTCCTTGGCGACCGCGCCACCTCCTCCCGCCTCCTCCTTCTCAACGGCGCGTGGGCCTTCCACCTCGCGCCCTCCCCCGCGGAATCGCCCGACGGCTTCGAGAAGCCGGCGCACGACGTCTCCACCTGGGCTTCCATTTCCGTCCCCGGGTGCTGGCAGATGCAGGGCCACGGCAAGCCGCACTACACCAACGTGATCTACCCCTTTCCCGTCAACCCGCCGCACGTGCCGACCGAGAACCCGACCGGCTGCTATCGCCGGACGTTCACCCTGCCCGACACCTGGGCCGGCATGGGCCTGACGCTGCGATTCGAAGGCGTCGACTCCTATTTCGAGACCTGGATCAACGGCCGCTTCGCCGGATCCAGCAAGGGAAGCCGCCTGCCGGCCGAGTTCGATATCACCGCCTTCGTCAAGCCCGGCCCCAATACCGTGGCCGTGCGGGTGCTGCAATGGTCCGACGGCTCCTACCTGGAAGACCAGGACATGTGGTGGCTGAGCGGCATCTTCCGCGACGTCATGATCGTCGCCCGCCCCTCCACCCAGGTCACCACGCTCGCCGTGCAGACCAGCCTTGACGCGTCCTGCCGCCACGCGACCGTCACGCTCGACGCCCGGCTGCTGAATGCGTCGTCGAAACTCGCCGCCGTCTCGGTGACCGCCGACTTGCTCGATCCTTCCGGACGCTCCCTCGGCGAGGCACAGGCCGCCGTCAAATTGTCCTCCGGAAAAGACCGCAGCGTGTCGCTGGCCTGGGCGGTGCCCGGGGCGCTTCTCTGGACGGCCGAGACGCCGAGCCTCTACACCCTGGTCATCGCCGTTTTGGACGCCAAGGGTGAAGTCGTGGAAGCCCTCCGCCAGACGGTCGGAATCCGCAAGGTGGAGATCGATGGCCCTGTTTTCAAAGTCAATGGAAAGCCTGTCAAGATCAAGGGCGTCAACCGGCATGAGCACCATGCCGATCTCGGCAGGGCCATGCCGCTTGAAACCATGATTCACGACGTGCAGCTCATGAAGCGGCACAACATCAACGCCGTTCGCACGTCCCATTACCCGGACGACCCCCGCTGGTACGACCTCTGCGATCGCTACGGCCTCTACATCATCGACGAGTGCGACCTTGAAACACACGGGTTCGGCTACCAGATCCCGCTGAACCCGTCCAAGGATCCGACGTGGGAAAAAGCCTACACGGACCGGATGGAGCGGATGGTCATGCGCGACCGCAACCATCCCTGCGTCATCATGTGGTCCCTGGGCAACGAGGCCGGGTTCGGCTGCAACCATGAAGCCATGGCCAAAACCGCCCGCGCGCTTGATGCCACCCGCCCCATCCATTACGAAGGGGACCGGGAGTGCGTGGTCTCCGAAGTCTACAGCACGATGTATCCCCACGTGAACGATGTTGTCAAATGCGGAGCCGGCGAGCCCGGCAATTCCTGGTCCGGGCCATGGACGTTCGAGAAGTTCGGAAACAAGCCGTACTTCATGTGCGAATACGCCCATGCCATGGGAAACGGCCCCGGAAACCTGAAGGACTACTGGAACGCCATCTATGCCCACCCCCGCCTCATGGGCGGCTGTGTGTGGGAGTGGCTGGACCACGGCATCCGCACGCACACCCCGGACGGCCGCGAATACTTCGCCTATGGCGGCGACTTCGGCGACTTTCCCCATGACGGCAACTTCGTCATGGACGGCCTCTGCTTCCCGGACCGAACGCCAACGCCGGGCCTGACCGAGTACAAGGCCGTGCTGTGCCCCGTCACCGTGGAATCCCTGGATCCGGTGAACGGCAAGGTGCTCCTCACCAACCGGCTGGACTTCCTGACGGCCGACTGCCTCAACATGAGCTGGTCGCTTGCGGCGGATGACGAAATCCTCCAGTCCGGCTCTCTTTCCGCCCCGCCGATTCCCCCGCATGGAACGCAGGAAGTCCGCCTGCCGTTCACGAAACCCGCCCTCTTGAAGCCCGGCGCCGCCTGCTTCGCCACGATCCGGTTCACCCAGGCCGCTGACACCCTGTGGGCGCCCGCTGGCCATGAGGTCGGCGTGGTTCAGTTCAAGGTCCCCTTCACCCCCCCGGCGCGGATCCGCAAAGCCGTCACGGCGATGGGCGCCATTGAGGTCCAGGAATCCGCCACACGCCTGACTGCGGAAGGCGTTGGGTTCCGCCTGGTCTTCGATAAGGTTCGCG
>CAIKKV010000452.1 GCA_903828035.1 uncultured bacterium | reverse complement strand
GTGGTTTTTCCATGTTTCCTTGGGAAAAAGAGAGACCATGTCCAGCCAGACGGAACCTTTTCGCGACGCGCGAACGACCAATCGCGCGGCGGGATCAGAGCCGTCCGATGTGAGTGTGAACTGATATCTTTTCCAGTCTTCGCCCAGCGATTTAATGGTTTCTTTGGCATAGACCTTGCCGTCCCTGCTCTCCAGCGAGACCGTCAAGGGGCCGCTGAAGCCTTCGCCCGCCCGTGCGTTCAGCGATAATTTGTACTGGGCGCCCTCCCGAAGAGCGATTCCCCAAAAACCGTCGTTCGCGACGCCGACGGGAGATTCCGAATCCGCCTGTTCCACTTTCAGGCAAAGGGACCGCCGGTTGCGCTCGGTCACCAGGTTTTTGCCCATGGGCTTTTCCAGGCTCACAGAAATGGACCCCTTGCCGGAACCGGAGGCGACCATGGTCCAATGATCGGGCTGGTCCGTATCTTCCAGAGAACGGTTGCGGACCAGTTCCGCATAGACGCCGCCATCAGCCGAACAATTGATGTCCTCGAAGAAAATGCCCCAGAGAGTGGGGGCGATCTGGTGCGACGGCTTGTCCACTTGGACGGTGACTTTGGCGGCGGATTCCGCTTCAGCCCGGGCTTGGGCGGGCGTTATCGCCAGCAGTCCGCCCAGAACTGTTGCCAGGGCGGCGGCATGGTTACGATCCATGTGTTTTCGCATTTTCATTTCATTCCTTTTGTGTTGTTCCCCATCAAGATTTACGGCAAGACTAGTCGCAAACTTGGAATCAGGGCAAACCCAATATGCGCAAAACAATCGCCAAATCGCGAAAGACGAGTAGGACAAGCTTAGCGGCGGCTGCTGTCGTTATAGGCGTCCTCATTGTTTTTGCAGTTTTGGCAGCCACTCGGGCTCCGCAAGGCCCTCCGGTTGCAGTCCGTGGGCATCATTTAATGTTCGTTGCAGTTTCGGGTTTGACGGCAACCACGAGCACCTGTCCGGCATAGAACGAGACGCCTTCAGGCAGTTTTGTCACCTTGAGCGTGGCCGTATGTCCGCCGGGTGATTGCTCGGGCAGATAGAAAAAACGAGCGTATCGCCTGATGCTTTCCGTCTGAGGCCGTTGGATGACAATGGGTGTCAGGGCGCCGTCGATAGTCACCTCGACTTCCATGCCGTTTCCCTGCGGGATGTCGCTGAAGCCGATGGTTGTGCCGGTCCATTTCTTCTCATAAAAACAGTTCTATGGCTTCGCTCCCCGAGTATTCGTGGTGACGAGCGGCGGCTGCCAGGGCACGGTTCCCGCCTGTTGCACGTGCCATCTCAATGCGCCGGAAAGCTCGCTGAAAACCTTCCGATTGGCCGCCGACATGTCGGTCGTTTCCTGAGGATCGTTCTCCAGGTTGAATAATTCCAACGGCGCAAACGGGCTGTCCTGAACCAGTTTCCAGCTGCCGCGCCGCAGGGCTTCGATGGTTTTGCCAGCGTAGGCCGCGCCGCCTTCGCGCCGGACGAAGTAAAAATCCCGCGGCCCTTCGGAATCCTGTTTGCCGTGCAGGATCGGCAGGAAGCTCCGCGCGTCCAGGTTTCTCGGCGGCGCCACCCCAGCCGCACCGCAGGCAGTGGCGAAAATGTCCATGGTGAGGGTGATCCGTTCCGTGCGGGCGCCTGGCTGAACGTGACCAGGCCAGCGAACCGCTCCCGGCACGCGCAATCCGCC
>CAIKKV010000451.1 GCA_903828035.1 uncultured bacterium | reverse complement strand
GGGGGGGGGGGGGGGGGGACATTGGGGCGGCTGCGTCGGTTTGGCCCAGACCACAAAGCCGTGCAAGCGGGCGTGGGGTTCATACCGGTGGTCGCGCAGCCAGGCTCCGAGCCGACCCTGGGGATCGAACAGGTCGTGTTTGGAAAGAATCACGAGGTCGGGGGCGGGGCCGGCGAGGTCGGCTTCGAACAAGCCGGGCTGCGCGGCATGGAGGGCATAGAGGCGGCCCGGGCCGCGCGGGGCGTCGAACGGCGCCTGGTAGTAGCGGGCCGTCACCTCGTCGGCGGCCCAGCCGATTTGGAGGCCCGCCCGGAGGGCGTCATTGGCCAGCCGGACGGCCTGCCGGTAATCGTCCTTCCGGTGCCGCTCGGAGAAGCGCAGGCTGAGGGACGAGGCCAGCAGGAGGGCGACGAGCAGGGCCGGGACCAGCCGGGCCAGGGGGGAGCCGGAATAATCGCGGACAAACCGGTCGGCGCACCAGGCGGCCAGGACCGCCACGCAGGGCAGCGCCGGGGCGAGGTGCCTTCCCCAAAAGGGGAACTTCACCAGGAGCGCGGCGCCGGCCAGCAGCGCGACGGTCAGGCCGGCGTGCAGGAGCGTCAGGGCGATGGCCGGCGACCGGGCGGGCGGGAAGACGTTTTTCAGGCGTACCCCGAGAACGGCATAAAGAAAGGCCAGCGCGGCGAGTCCGGGGCCGAAGGGCTTCAGGACGCCCAGCAGGGCCGCCGTTCCGGACCGGGCTACCTCCCGGATTTCCAGCCGGCCCGGGCCGAGCCCGCTGAAGCCGGTCAGCTCGTAACCCGCGAAGGCCGCATTGACGCCGCCCACCGTCCAGATTTTAGACCCTCCGGCGCCCTGCTTGAGCGTGTGCAGGTAGTAGAGCCCCAGGGGGGCCAGGAGCAGGACGCCGAGGCCGAGGATGAGGAGGGCGCTTCGCGAGGGCCTCGCGCGGAGGAGGAGCAGGCCGCCGCCCGTGAGGACGATCGCGGAAAAGAGCGGCACGGCCCCGAGCAGCGAGGCCCCCGCCAGCAGCAGCGCGCCGAGCAAAAAGGAGGCCGCCCAGGAAGACCCGGAGGCGCGGGTCTGGACGGCGGTGATCATGCCATACAGGAGCCAGGCGGAGCCGGCGATCTGCATGACGTAGGGCCGCGCCTCGTTGGCGTAAAACCAGAGAAACGGCTGGACGATGAACCAGAGCGGGAGCAGCGGCAGGCGAAGCCGTTTTCCGGTGAGGAAGAGGGCCCAGGCGGCGAGAAGCGTCCATCCGATGTTGAGGGCCCGCAGGGCCCATTCGGAGGAGCCGGCCAGTTTCTGCCACCCCCAGAAGGCCAGCATCCCCAGCGGCATTTGGACTTCAGAGCCCCGTTCCGCGCGGAACAGGCCCGCAAGATCGGACAGCGTGGCTTGCCCGGCGAATCGGACGGTGCTCGTTTCGTCGATCCACAGGCTCTCGCCGCTGGGCATCAGGGCGGCCAGGAGGACCACCGCGAGCAGGCCGGCGAGCCATCCCGGATTGAGAAGCGAGGGCTTCCCGGGATTGACGGATTCCCCGAGGCCTCTCATCGGCGCGTCCACAGGGGCATCACCACGTTATAGCCGATGGAAAAGAGAACGCACAGGATGGCAACCGGAAGGCAGATCGTCCACTGGTGCGTGAGGGGCGCAATGAAAAAGGCCGCGAAGCAGGAGAGGATCTGGCCCGGGCGGAAGTGAATCTTCAGGGCGGGAAAAACAAGGAATCCGCGGCGCGCCGGCCCGTCATCCAGCTTGACCGGAGTGCGGACCGTTTGCAGCTGGAGCGTCAGGGCATCCTTCCACAGGAAAAGAATGATATAGGCGCCCACCAGCACGGCGGGGAGGACGTGGTCGTGCCGGAGCAGGGAGAGGATCAGCCCGAAGCTCATGGCCGCCGCCACCGTCCGGTCCACCACGAAGTCATAGATGGCGCCCCAGGCGCTGTCCCGGCGCGTCGCGCGGGCCAATTTGCCGTCCACGCAGTCCAGGAGGAAATACAGGTAGTAGCCCAGCGCCCCCAGCCGGAAGTGGCCCAGGCCAAAGAGCGCCCCCGCGAGGAGGCCGATCAGCAAGGCGGCGAAGGTGATCCCGTTGGGCGTGACGCGCTTCCGGCCGGCCAGCCAGGCGGTCAGCGGAATCGCCAGTGGATCGAAAAAGAGGCGCGTCGTCCAAAGATCCACCTTGAGCACGGCGAGGATGTCTTTAATGGTTATCGTGTCTTTTGTCATAGTGTTGAGGTGTCCGTTGTTGAGGAGCCTTATCTTCCGAGCAGGACGCGCAAATAGGGGGACAGGAAGTAGAGGGGCCATGCGAAGCCGCCATGCCGCCGCATGAACTTCAGCCAATCGCCGGGCGGCAGCTCCTTGCGATCCCGGAGCAGGCGCCACCGCTCCCGGCGGCCCAGGCGCCGGTTGAGCCACTGGCCGCGCTTCGGGTTGCCCGGGCATTCGGCCGAATACCCGGGCGCCACGAGGATCCGGCAGCCTGCCCGGACGGCCCGCAGGCCGTAGTCGGTGTCGCCCATGCCGTGTTGAAAGGAATCGATCAGCCCGACCCGCTCGAAAACGTCCCGCGGAACCAGCACGCAGTTTCCCTGGAAGGTGTCGCAGGATTCCACCCGCGTCGACGGCCCGACGGGATCGACGCGGGCCGGGTTGCGCCCCGCGCGCCGCTGCCCGCCATACACGTACTGGCCCGTGCCCGGATCGCGAACGGCGCCGACGACGATCGTGGCCGGCATGCCGGCCGCTTTCGCCCCGGACCAGACCTCGAGGAGCCGGCGCAGGGCCCCGGGAAGAAGCAGGGTGTCGTCGTTCAGCCACAGGTAGGCGTCGGGGTTTTCGCCCGCGGCGTGTTTCCAGGCCCGCTGCATGCCCCGGCACCAGAACAGCGTGCCATCGGCCCCGACAATGCGGACCTCCGGGAAGCGCGCGCGGACTTCCTCCGCCGTGCCATCGGTGGACGCGTCGTCCACCAGGGTCACGCGCGGCGCCCAGCCCGGGGGCAGCTCCTGGCTGAAAAAGGCGGCGATACAGGAAACGGTTGACGCGCGCCGGTTGTGGCACGTCATCAAGGCCGAGAGGATCATCGGGTTCGCGCTCACAGGACCTTGAACTCGTTGTGGCGCACAAAGAGAACATCGCCGGGGCGATAGCGCCCCGCCATGATATCCAGAACCAGTTCCGAAACCCGTTCCGGCGGCATCAGCGCCGCGTCCGGCAGGCCCAGGCCCTCGCGGAACTTCGTGTCGGTGGCTCCGGGGGCCACGGCAAAGGCCTTCACGCCTTCCAGGGCCAGCGACTTGGTCAGCGTCAGCACTCCCGCCTTCGAGGCGCAGTAGGAGCTCCACTGCCTGTAGGCGGCGTATCCGGCCGTCGAGGCGATGGTGATGATCATGGCCCCGGGATTCTGCTCCAGCGCCATCCGGGTCACCAGGTAGGCGCCGATCAGGTTCACCTGGATATCCCGGATCCACTCCGCCGGCACGGAGTCTTTTACGGTGGCGGGGTGGATGCAGCCGGCATTGTTGATGACGACATCAAAGGGCCCCTGCTCGAGGAAGCACCTCCGGACCGCCTGCTCGTCCGTCACGTCCAGGTGAAGACGGTCCGGCGCCGCGAGCAGGCATTTCCCCTCGAGCGTTTTGCGAAGGGCCGCGGCGATGCCGCCCCCTCCGCCCGTCAGCAGGACTTTCCGGTCAGCGGGCGACAATGTCGGGGTTTCCATGCGTGTCGATCTGGTTGCGGATCTTCTGGTAGTTGTCCAGGATGCGCTGCCGCAGCTCCGTTGAGCTGACTCCGGCCCCGTAGGGGAAGTAGAAGACCTGGACCCCCTGTTCCTTCAGGTAGTCGTATTTTCCCGTCCAGTCGTCGCCGACCACGAAAATGTCGATGTTCAGGCGGGCGACGAGCTCCCGGTGGTCGAGGGACCGCTGCGGGATGACGATATCGGGATATTTCAGCCCCTCGACTATGGCCAGGCGCTCCTCGAAGGGGATGATGGGCGGATCCTTGTAGGTGCAGACCAGCTCGTCCGTGCTGACGCCGACGATCAGCACGTCGCCCAGCCCGCGGGCATACTTGATCATCTGCAGGTGATTGCTGTGGAAGAGGTCGAAGGTGCCCGACGTGTAGACCACCTTGCGGGGCGGTTTCTTTTTCATGGTCTGTCCTTTACTCCGGCCGAATCCGCGCCGGCGGTCGTTTGGATGGCGGAAAGGAAGGCTTGCACGCTTTCCCGATAGGCATGCAGCATGCGGTCGGGCCGGGGTTCGATCGAGGCGACCGGGGGGAGCCGGGCCAGGGTTTGTTCCAGCTTGAGGCTTAACTCCGGGATGTCCAGGGGGTCGATCAGCTCCCCGTTGACGCCCGGCTCGATCAGGTCTTCGGCGCCGGCCCGGTTTGAGCACAGCACCGGCATCCCGGCCAGCAGCGCCTCGTTGACGACGGCGCCGAACCGCTCGTTGACGCTGGGCAGCACCAGCACCTGGCCGACGGTGTACCACGCCCACAGGGGGCGGCCCTGCTGCTGCCCCGCGAAAATGACGGAGGGCTCCACGGCCAGCGAGCGCGCCAGCGCCTGCAGGGCGCCCAGCAGCTTTCCGTCGCCCACGATGGCCAGGACGAGGCCGGCGCGGCGGCCTTCGGGGATCGCGGCAAAGGCGCGGATCAGGCGGGGCAGGTTTTTGACGGGGTGCAGGCGGCCCACGAACAGGATCACCTTCTTGCCGCGCAGGCGATACCGCTCCACATACTCTTCCGCCAGGGGCCTTGCGTCGGAGAGGGCGGCGGACACGACTTCCGGGTCCTGCAAAATCCGGGAACAGAAGACCGGCAGCCCGGGGAACTGGCGGCAATAAAAGTCCCGGACCCTTGTGTTGCAGCAAACCAGGGCCTTTGCCGCGCCCAGCACCAGCCGCCGGCGCAGCCGCCGCCCCCACGTGAAGTTGTGTTCCAGGTTGTCCGCGGAGTCGTCCGTCCAGACGATCAGCTTCAAGCCGGGCCTCGCGCGGACCAGGAGGGCGAAAAGAACGGAGATCACGGAGTACTCCGTCGTGACCACGATCCCCGGCTTGAAGCGGCGCAGGAGGGCGCGGATTCCCAGGAAGGCCCAGTGGCGCCCCATTCCGGCCGGGAACGGCGCGAAGGAATAGGGCGCCGTCAGGCGCTGGTAGGAAAGGTCGTGGCTGAAGGTCTGGTCTTCGTTAAGAACCAGGAAGATGAGGCGGCCGTTGGGGTTTCGGGCCAGCACATCATTGAAGAAATCAACCCGGTACGGCGCCAGCTCCGGCCGGATGATCAAATAGAAGGGGGTGCTGTTCATAGGGTTTTCCACCGGGGCGGCACGGTCTGGTGGTTGGCGAATCCGGAGACGGGGGCGAGGATGAGGCTGGACGCGGATTCCCCCAGCCAGGCGCCCCACCAGCTGAACGAGCTGTTGGCGATGATGTGATGGCGGCACCGGGCCATCAGCAGGAGATCGGCGACGTCATCCCGCCCGTCGGGGATCCAGACCGTCCGCTCCGGCGGAAGGGGGAGGGCCGTTTGCGCCCAGGTGCGATCGTCGCCGAACACCACGAACAGGGGGTTTGGAATGGCCTGGCGGACGGCATGAATGGCGTTCCTGTAATAGTCCGCTTCGAGCGTGACATAGCCGGCGCGGGAATCCGGCCGGGCGCCGGGCGGATTCCAGTGGCGCCGGATATGCAGGGAGACGGTGGTTTCCGGATTCCAGTCGCCGGCCAGCCGGGCGGATTCGGGGTCCGGCGGGAGAACCGCTTGCAGCTGCCCGCGGAGCTCGGGGGCGATCGCGCGGAAGTAGGCCTCGTTCTGCCAGTACCCTTCCAGGTACAGCAGGGAGGGGAGGGGGCGCGCGGAGAGAGCGGGATCGAAATCACAGCCCGGGGGCTCCCGGTAAAAGGGGAGTCCCGGGGCTCGGGCGGGGAGGCTCAGCAGGAGCCGGCGCAAGGCGCGCCCCGCCATGCCGCGAAAAGCCGCCGGCAGCTTCGGG
>CAIKKV010000450.1 GCA_903828035.1 uncultured bacterium | reverse complement strand
TTGGATTTAGGCATTAACGTGTGGCTGCTTTTGAGCTGATCCGCCTTTCGCCTGTTGGCGGCGGGTTAACCAGCGACATGAGCCCTATGGTACATTCACAAGATGGAAATGGTGTTGCGCCTATTTCCGAGGCAGGCTTTGGCGGAATCCATCTTGTGCGCCGCCCATGCGAACGACAGTGAGCAAGGCGCGCGATGGCTACGGGGTTGTTCCATTTCGATCAGGCGAAAACCCGCACCGCGCCGCCGTCAGGGAACGCCCGAACCGCCACAACCCCGCCGGGCCTCGATTACGATTAAGCGTACGATTACGATTAGGACAACTATGTGAACGCGTTTCTTAGGCGAGGATCAGGGACATACCGGCCGGCGTTGACAAGGGCGGAGTGATGCCGGATAATTCCGGGCATGAGTGACATCGACATTCTCCGGAAGAAACAGGGCTTCATCGTCGATATGGACGGCGTCCTTTACCATGGAAGCCGCCTCCTTCCCGGGGTCACGGAGTTCGTGGCGTGGCTCCGCGCCCGGAAGAAGAATTTCGTTTTCCTGACCAACAGCAGCGAGCGCTCCCCCCGGGAGCTCACGCAGAAACTGGGGCGCATGGGCATCGAGGTCGGGGAAGAGCACTTCTACACGAGCGCCCTGGCCACCGCGAGCTTCCTCGACAGCCAGTGCCCCCGGGGCAGCGCCTACGTCATCGGCGAGACCGGGCTGAGCAACGCCTTGTACGCGGTCGGCTACGCGATGAACGACGTAAACCCCGACTACGTGGTCGTCGGGGAGACCCGCGCCTACAACTACGACAAGATCACGCACGCCATCCGCCTGGTGCTGGGCGGCGCGAAGCTGATCGGCACCAACCCCGACGTGACGGGCCCCACCGAAGGCGGCCTCGTGCCGGCGACCGGGGCCCTGATGGCGCCCATCGAGCTGGCGACCGGCAGCCAGGCCTACTATATCGGGAAGCCCAATCCGCTCATCATGCGCCACGCCCTGAAGAAGCTCGGCTGCACGCGCGAGGAGACGGCCATTGTCGGGGACCGGATGGACACCGACATTCTCGCGGGCATCGAGGCGGAAATCGAAACGGTCCTGGTCCTGAGCGGGGTGACCGCGGAATCGGACCTGAAGCGCTTCGGCTACCGGCCCGATCACATTTTCAAAGGCGTCGGCGAAATCTCCGGCTGACCCGCCCGCCGCCAGGGACACCCCAACAGGAAATCACCCATGCCGCTCATTCCCGGAACCGACCTGGCCGCCTTCCCGATCTGCCTCGGCACCGCCGTGTTCGGCAAAACCGTGCCGCCGGCGGAGTCCTCCGCCCTGCTGGACGCCTACCTCGACGCGGGCGGCAACTTCCTCGACACGGCCAAGATGTACGCCGACTGGCTGCCGGGCGAGCCGAGCAGCAGCGAGAAAACCCTCGGCCGGTGGATGAAGGAACGGCGCAACCGCGGGCGCGTCATCGTGGCCACCAAGGGCGGCTCCCTGGACCCGGCCACCAAACTGGCGCGCCTGGCCCGGGCCGACCTCGAGTCCGATCTCGCCGCCAGCCTGGCGCATCTGCAGGTCGACGTCATCGACCTCTACTGGCTGCACCGCGACGACACGGCCCGGCCCGTCGGCGAAATCGTCGAAACGCTCGCCGCCCAGGTGCGCGCCGGCAAAATCCGGTACGCGGGGTGCTCCAACTGGACCCTGGCGCGCATCCAGGCGGCGCAGGCGTATGCGGCCACACACGGCCTGCCCGCCTTCGCGGGCAACCAGATGAAGTGGAGCCTGGCGGTGGCTGACCCGGAGGCCGGCGGCGACCCCACCATGGTGGCCATGGACGCCCCGACCTGGGCCTACCATCGCGGCACGAGCCTGGCGGCCGTCCCCTTTTCCTCGCAAGCCGGGGGCTGGTTCCAGAAAAGGGACAAATCCGGAGGGGCTCCGGCGGGCGCGTTCGCCACCGGCGCGAATGAGCGGCGCTACCGGGCCGTCAGGGAAATCGCGGGGGAAACAGGCTTCTCCCTCACGCAGATCGTGCTGGGCTACCTGCTTTCCCAGCCGTTCCCGACCTTCCCGATCGTCGGCTGCCACACGCGCGACCAGCTGCGGGACAGCCTCAGCGCCGCGAGCGTCCGCCTGTCCGCGGAACACGTTCGGTTACTCGCCACATAAATCGCGCCACGGTGTGGCGCTCCCACACCATTCGCTGTTTCACTTGTGATAGGCGGCAAACCCAGGTCCCCTTCTACGCGCAGAAGTCCACCCGGTCCATTCCGTCCACGCTGTCCACCCGGTCCACAAAAAACGCGTGCTCTTCACTTGCCGCAGGGTTTGGCTTCCTTGCAGGCGCCGAACTTGCAGGGCGCCCCGAAATGCCGGGCCAGCTCCGGAAGGCCCTCGCCGGCGAGCCGGGCGAAGTGCGTCACGACTTCGCGGATTTCCCATTCCGCCCGGACGCACATGCGCTTGTGCGTCATGTTGACCAGGGACTCAAACGTGGGAGCCAGGTTGATGGCGGTCATCAGCGCCTGGGGCAGCACCATGCGGGCGGTTTCGTTGACCTGCTCGCTGGTCAGCCCGCGCGCCTTCAGCGTCTGGCGCAGGCGCTCGTAGGCGTCCCGGGCCTGGCCCAGGTAGGCCTGGTACTCGGCGGCCGCCTCGGGGTCCTGGGCGACCAGCTGGGGAACCACGTACCCCGCGCCGCTCATGTCCACATACCGGCTCGACTGCTGGTTCACCGGCGCGAACCGCTCATGCCGCACCAGCTGGTGCGTGGCGGAGCGCGACACGCCGGTCACGCTGAACTCGAAGTGCAGATGCCGGCACCCGGAGTAGTGGCCGGTCTTGAGGCACCCCAGCGCGATCTTGCGGAAGACGGGCGCGGACTCCTCGGCCGGCTTCGCCAGCAGCTCGCGGTACTCGGCCGTGGTGCGGTAGCACAGGGCCGTGAAGCGGCCCCAGCGGACAAAAAAACCGCGCAGCGGATCCGTCATCTCCGCCCGATTCAGCCACATGACTTCCATACCGGATTCTCCTTGCCCGACATTTTACGGCGCCAGCCGCACCTTGAACGCGACATCCCGGACAAACGGCGGCAGGGTCAGCGCCAGCACGCCGTTCGTCGACGCCACCGATACCCGCCGCGCCAGCGCGCCCTTCGCCGTGTCCCAGTATTCGACGGTGAAGGCGCCGTTCGTCATCCCGGAAATCTCGGCCTGCAGCTCTTTCACGCGCGGGGGGCCGGCCAGGTCGGCCGTCTCGAACTCGGGCATGCGGCAGACCCAGCCCAGGACCAGGCTCGGGCTGCGCAGGCAGGCCCAGCCCAGTTCGCCGGCGGAGACGCCGCCGCCCGAAAAGACCGGATCCGCCGGAAGCAGGGCGGGATCGCGCCGGTCGACGTCCCTCATATAGGCGGCCACGCCCTTGTAGACGGGATACAGGTTCTCCTCGTCGATGGCCATCCACCACCACAGCATGGGCGCGCCGGCCAGCGGCAGGCCGACCGAGCTCCACGTGCCGGCGTGAAGCGTGGCGCGCAGGTGCTCCAGGCTCGAGGCGCTCCACTGGCCGCCGTACTCCGTGACCTGCGCCGGCTTCAGGAAGGGATTGTTGAACTGCGCCGTCGCCTTCATCAGCGCCACGATCTGGACGGGGTCGCGGCTGCCGTGATAGGCGTCCACGGGACAGTGGTCCATCTCGGGCAGCGAGATGATCTCCACGTTCTGGTTGTTGAAGTCGCTGCACACATGCGTTCCCACCAGGTGGCGGTTGGGATCGATCTCCTTCAGGTAGCGGCCCATCATCCGGTGCCACTCCACGCACTCCGGCCGGCGGTAGAAGTTCTTCTGGGCGCCCACCAGGTCGAGCTCGCTCCACAGCTGCCAGGCCAGCACGTGGCGGCTGTACCCCCAGCGGGCCACCATGTAGCGCACCCGCTTCCGGAAGGCCTCCAGCGCCCGCGGATCGGTGAAATACCCGTCCGGCGTTTGCAGGTATCCGCCATTGTCGGCATTGAACGGATTGTCCACGAACTCGGGGTCGGAAAAGGAGCTGAACTGGCCGTGGTTGTGGATCACCAGGTTCACCTGCAGCCCGCGAAGCGCCGCCTCGTCGAGCACGCGGTCGAGCTCCCAGGCGTGGCGCATGTTGTACTGCCCCACCCCGTGATAGCCCGGCCAGCGCTCGTCCCACTCGAGGCCCAGCGACCAGGGCGAAAACCAGAGCTCCGTCGTCTGCTCGCCGTTCTCGGCCATGGCCTTGAAATATTTCGAGTAGACCGCCGAGCCCGTCGCGAAGCGCTGCTCCCACGGGAACGCCGCGTCGTGGCGCGTGTCGAACGGCGAGCGGATGTTGTGGCCGAGGGGAAAATAATAGCTGCCGTCCGTGAACTCGAAAAAGCGCGGATCGCGGGCGGAGACCCGGACAAATCCGTGGCCGAGCGCGGGCGTGGCGGTAAAGCGGGCCGGGCCCCACACCGCTTCGCCCCCGGCGTCCCGCACCTTCAGCCGGTACTGGTAGACGCCCTCCTGGCGCGGGGCGTAGCGCACCCGCCACAGGGGCACCCCCTGCGGCGTGATCCGCTCGCCCGCCGTCGTCACCTCGCGGTAGTAATCATTGGCATAAAACCCGTCCACCACCGCCACGGAGCCATCCGGAGCCGTGAACTCGCCCGTCACCTGCACCACGTTCGTGTCGAACGGATCCACATGCCGGTCCGGAATCCGGAAGGACACCTCGAACTTCTCCTCCTTGGGAATCCGGGTCGACTCCGGCCGCACATCCCGGAGGGTCGGCGGCGGCGGAACCGCCGGCGCGGGCCGCAGGCCTGGCGACGCCACGGTGACCCGCCCCGTCCAGGCCGAATCCTTGCAGAAAATCCGCACGCCCACGCTGCGCGGCTCGGCCAGCGTCCGGCCGTTCCACCGGAAATCATGGCCCACGGTGGACCAGGCTTCGGAGTCGGGGGCCAGCGAGACGACCACCTGCGTGCTGACGCCGGGCACGAGGCATCCGGGGGCCAGGTGCTGGTACCAGAGGAAATCCCAGTCCTTCACGAAGGCCAGCACCTCGCAGTTGGTCGGCGCCCCGGTCGGCAGGCTCACCGTGAAGCGCAGCGCCTCCGCCTGATGCCAGGGCGTGCGGCCCCAGAACTCGATCGAACGCTCGCCCGGGAAAACCACCTCGGCCTCCACCGCGACCGTCCGGTTCGTCTCCAGCGCGGCCTTCCCTTGCGCGTAGAGCTCTTGCACGGCGGCCGCATCCAGCGCCCGGCTCCAGATCTCGAGCCCGCCCAGCGCCCCCTTGCTCCGGGCGCGCATCTGCGGCCCGCTGCCGAGGCTAACCGGCTCGTTTTTATTCCGGAGCCCTTCAAACGCCCCGGTGCGCGCCTCCTCCGCCCCCTCCGTCACGGGCTCGCCATCGCGATACAGCGACACGCGGGGGGAGGCGCCAGACTCTTCCACCACCGCGCAATAGTGATGCCAGGCGCGCTCGTCGGCGGTCAGGGGCGGCGACAGCCGGCTCCAGGACCGCTTCAGATCGCCGCTGGCGAGCGTCATCGCCAGGCGGTCCTGGCGATCAAGGCCGAAGAGCCATTCGCGGCCGTCGCCCTTGCAGGCCATGGTGAACCAGGTGGCATCCTTCATCCAGACCCAGGCCGAGATCGAAAAGGCCCCCGGATTCGTTCCGCCGCCCTCAAAGCTCAGCTCCGGAGAAGAAGGCAGGATGACCCGCTGAACAACAGTGGTGAGGACCAGCGAGCCGGGCCCGGCGCCGTCGGACAACCAGAGGGTGCCGGCGGGGACGCTCACGCCCAGGGGCGAATCCGATCCGGTCTTCAGCACGCCGGGCGGCACCTCCGCAAGAATCGAGACGGGCGACCAGGCCTCGGACGGTCCGGCCGTGCGGGTGACCCGGCTTTGGGGCCTCGCGCCGGAGCCATCGAGGGGAAGCCGGAACAGCGGCGCCGGCGCCTGGGCCATGACGACCGGGGCCAGGGCTGCTCCGAGAAGAACGATCAGACGCCGCACGGTGTTGACTCCTTAAAGTTTTATTTTATGGCCAGCCGCCCTTCCCTGTCCATGAAAATGAGCGCGCGTTTGAAACCGGACGCGTTTGAAACCTTGTGTTTACGCGGACGTTAATCTATCTTTTTCTTTTTTAAAGGAGCATTGGCATGAAAAAGACGAAAGTCGGCATTATCGGCTGCGGCAACATCTCCAGCATCTACTGCAAAACGCTGAAGAAAATGGCCAACATCGACCTGGCGGCCGTGGCGGACCTGCTGCCCGAGCGGGCCCAGGCGCGCGCCACCGAGTTCGGCATCGCCCGCGCCTGCACGGTCGCCCAGCTCCTCGCCGACCCCGAGATCAAGATCGTCGTCAACCTGACGATTCCCAAGGTCCACGCCGAAGTGGCGCTCCAGGTGATCAAGGCCGGCAAGAGCGTCTACAACGAAAAGCCGCTCGCCGTCATGCGCGCCCAGGCCAAGGCCATGCTCAAGCTGGCGGCCGGCAAGAAGGTCCGCATCGGCTGCGCGCCCGACACCTTCCTCGGCGCCGGCATCCAGACCTGCCGCAAGCTGATCGACGACGGCTGGATCGGCAAGCCCGTGGCCGCCACGGCCTTCATGATGTGCCGCGGCCACGAGAGCTGGCACCCGGATCCCGACTTCTACTACCAGACGGGCGGCGGCCCCATGTTCGACATGGGCCCCTACTACCTCACGGCGCTGATCAACCTGATCGGCCCCATCCGCCGCATCTCCGGCTCCGCGCGCGTCACCTTCCCCGAGCGGGTCATCACCAGCGCGCCCAAGAACGGCACGGTCATCAAGGTCAACACGCCCACGCATATCGCCGGCGTGGTGGACTTCGTCTCGGGCGCGGTCGGCACGATCGTGACGAGCTTCGACGTGGTCGCCCACACGCACTCCTGCCTGGAGGTCTACGGCACCGACGGCTCGATCCTCGTGCCCGACCCCAACGGCTTCGGCGGGGAGATCAAGGTGCGCCGGCGGGGAGCGTCCGAGTGGACGGTGGTTCCGCACACGCATGCCTATCCCGAGAACAGCCGCGGCCTGGGCGTGGCGGATATGGCGGCGGCGATTCAGTCCGGCCGCGCGCATCGCGCCAGCGGCGAGCTGGCGGCCCATGTGCTGGACGCCATGCAGGCCATCCTGGACGCCTCGAAAACAG
>CAIKKV010000449.1 GCA_903828035.1 uncultured bacterium | reverse complement strand
GGAAGCGCCCGGGTTGCCTGCTGGAACAGGGGGAGCCCCAGCAGCAGGGCGAATAGCGCCGTGAGCACCCGCTGCAGCCACAGTCGGCCCGGCGGGATCGGAGGCGCGGGTTGGAGGGGTGTTTCGCTCATGGCATCAGAACCGGAAGTAGATGAAGGGGTTGAATCCGCCCGGGGCCAGCACCATGGCGGCTGCCACAACCAAGGCCGCGGACAGGACAAAGCGCCGCAGGAGGCACGGCGCCGGCAGGAGAGGCTCGCCTCCTTCGCCTTCGGTCTGCATCAGGCGGGAAAAGCCCAGCAGCGGGCCGAAGGCGCCGGCCAGGGCCACGACGAGCGCCGTGATAAAGCGGGGGTCTGTGAAGGCGTCGTCCATTTTCCCCAGCCCCGTGGCGGCCGGCGTGGCGTTGAGCAGCGAGAGGAAGTAGTCGATGGCCCGCCCCAGGTCGGCGGCGCGGAAGAGGACCCAGCTCATGCAGACGAGCAGGAACGTGAGCGGGATGGCGGCGGCTCGCGGCAGGGGGCGGAAGCCCTTGTCCTTGAAGAACCGCTCCACGGAAAGGGAGACGCCGTGGAAACAGCCCCAGAGCACGAAGTTCCAGGCCGCGCCGTGCCAGAAGCCGGAGGCCAGGAAGACGATCCACAGATTGAAGTAGGTGCGCGCTTTCGAGCCCCGGTTGCCGCCCAGGGGGATATACAGGTATTCGCGCATGAAGTTGCCGAGGGAGATATGCCAGCGCCGCCAGAACTCCGTGATGTTGGCGGAGATGTACGGGAAATTGAAGTTCTCCAGGAAATGAACGCCCATCATCCGGCCGAGCCCGATGGCCATGTCGGAATAGCCCGCGAAATCGTAGTAGATCTGCAGGGCGTAGGCGATCACGCCCAGCCACGCGGCGCCGCAGGGAAGCTGGTCGGGCCCGGCGCCGAAGGCGGTGTCGGCCGCCTGCCCGAGCGTGTTGGCGAGCAGCACCTTTTTTCCCAGGCCCAGCGAAAAGCGCCACAGGCCGTCCAGGAACTGGCCGGTTGAATAGGACCGGCTGCCCAGCTGCCGGGCCACGTCATGGTAGCGGATGATGGGGCCCGCGATCAGCTGCGGGAAAAAGATGATGTACAGCAGATAGCGGCCGTAGGAGGCGACGGGCGGGGCCGTGCCGCGGTAGATGTCGACGAGATAGCTGATCTTGTGGAACGTGAAGAAGGAGATGCCGATGGGCAGCAGGACCCGTGTCCAGGTGACCGGGTGGAGCCCGGTCAGGGCCAGCAGCGCATTGGCCTGGTCGACGAAGAAGTTGGCGTACTTGAAATAGAGCAGGAAGCCGAGGTTCAGGAGGATCGCGGCGCCCAGCAGCCAGTTGCGCCGGCGGTCCGTGAGACGGCCCGGGGCGAGCCAGCGGCCGGCCAGGTAATCGGCCAGGCTGGTGCCGGCCAGGAGGAAGACGATCCGGGGGGCGCCCCACGAGAAGAAGAGGAGGCTGGCCAGCAAAGCGGGAATGTTCCGGTAGCGCGCCGGGGTCAGGTAGTACGCGGCGAGCGTGAGCGGAAGAAAGATGAACAGGAATAGGAGGGAGCTGAATACCATGGGGGTTACATGATTTTGAGACGGGGCAGGTCCTGCACGTCGATGGCTCCGACGAGCTTGCCCGAGGCGCGGTCGACCACGAGGATGTCGTCGATCTTGTGCGTTTCGAACAGCTTGAGCACATCGACGGCCAGCGCTTCGGGCGTGATGCAGATCGGGTTCCGGATCATGACGTCGTCGATCCGGTCATTCATGACGCCCGGGCGCTTGGAGAGCTGGCGGCGCAGGTCGCCATCGGTGAAGATGCCGAGCAGGCGGCCGGCGTCGTCGATGATGCCCGCCGAGCCCGAGCGGGCGTTGGTCATGGCCAGCAGGACGTCGCGGACCGGCACGCCGGAAGGAGCCGAGGCGAGCCGCTCGCCGGTGCGCATGATGTCGCCCACGCGCAGCAGCAGGGCGCGGCCGATGGCGCCGCTGGGGTGGAGCTTGGCGTAATCGTCGCGATTGAATCCGCGCATCTCCAGCAGCACGATGGCCAGCGCGTCCCCCACGGCCAGGGTCACGGTGGTGGAGGCGGTGGGGGCCATGTTGAACGGGCAGGCCTCGCGGTCGACCGAGATCGGGATCACCACATCGCTGTGGCGGCCGAGCGCGCTGTCGGGGCAGCCGGTCAGGGCCACGATTTTCAGCCCGTTCCGGCGCACGAGGGGCAGGAGGTTGATGATCTCCTCCGACTCTCCGCTGTAGCTGAGGGCCAGGAGGGCGTCTTCAGGCCTCAGGATGCCGAGGTCGCCGTGCATGGCCTGCACGGGATTCAGGACGACGCTGGTGGAGCCGGTGCTGGCGAGCGTGGCGGATATTTTCTCGGCGATCGGCAGGTTTTTGCCGATGCCGGTGACGACGATCTTGCCCCCGTTGGCGAGGCATTTGACAAACAGATCGGCGGCCTGCTCGAAGCCGGCTCCCAGCTGATCGTTCACCTTCTGCAAGGCTTCGATCTCGATCTGCATGATTTCCCGGGCGCGGGAAAGATAATCCATGGCGTACTCCCTGATTCGGCCTTTGATCTTATAGGGTTCCCGCCAGAAATCCAAGATGAACTTCTTATTTCAGGTAGGGCGCTCAGTCCCTTGAGCGCCATTTAATTCTTCCAGCACGCTTTCCGCGGCGCGCTCCTCGGCGCCGGGGGCGCCCAGGCGGACGATGACCTCGTCCAGCCCTTCCAGCATGGCCTGGCGCTCGGGCGTTTTCCGGAGAAGGGGGCGGAGCGCGGCGGCGAGGGACGCGGGG
>CAIKKV010000448.1 GCA_903828035.1 uncultured bacterium | reverse complement strand
GCCGAAGGCGAGCGCAAGGCGTTGAACCAGTTGCGGGATTGGTGCCAGCACGGGCCCCTGGGCGCCACGGTCACGACTGTAACCGTCAAGGAAGCCCCTGTTCGCGGGTATGCCTCATTCGAGATCGAGCCATGACTTTACGACGTAGTGGAATCCTGATCCTGATGACGCTGGCCGCGCTTTCCGCGGGCGCGGAGGTAGCGCCCTTTGCGCGCCTGGAAATCGCGCCGGCCACCGTCTATGCGGGGCAGCCATTCACAATCCAGCTCTCCCTTTACACCGCCGGCCAGGACCTCGCGCCGGGCATGCAACTGAGCGGGCTGCCCAATGAGCTGCAGCTCCAGCCGTTCCAGGAGCTGCAGCCCATCAGCGAAACGGTCAACGGACAAACCTACCAGGTGTTCCGCTCCCGCTGCGAGGCCATCTGCCCCCAGCCCCGCCAGCTCCATTTCGCTCCAATGATCCAGGGAAACACCGTCCGCACCGTGCAGACCTTCTTTTTTGTCCAGCACATCCAGACCCCGGTTCAGATTCAGGCTCCGCCCTCCACCTTGACCGTTAAACCCATTCCTCTCGACCGCGCTCCCAAGGGCTATGCCGGCTTGATCGGCTCCTTCACGCTGGATGCCACCGTCTCAACGAACCAGGTTCTGCCGGGTGACCTGGTGACCTTGTCCTTCTCCCTATCGGGAAATGGCCGGTTCGACCTGTTGCCCGCCCTGGCCTATCAGCCGCTTCCCGGCTTCAAGGTTTATCCGCCGCGCGAGGATAAGGTCCGGAGCGGCGCCCACGCCCGCTGCGCCACCCAGGTGGTGATTCCCAAAACCCCGGAAAGCCTGTCGCTCCCATCGCTAACCCTGGTGGCCTTCAACCCGGAGCGGGAAGCCTTCGACACGCTCACGGCGGGCCCCTTCACCTTCAAGCCCGACACCAACCGGCCGGCGAATCAACCGCCTCCCCCGATCCTGCTGAACGGCGCCGCCGAGACCACGGAAACCGTCCGCCTCCGCCCGCTTCATCCTCCCCCCCGCCAATGGCCCGGCGACCCCGCATTGAAAAACCGGGCGGAAGCGCTTTTCAAATCGGGGGCCGAAGCCTGCGAAGCCAACCGCCTCACCGAGGCCATTGACGCCTATTCCAAGCTGCTGGCGCTTGGGTTCCGCACGCCCGAGGTGAACGTCAACCTGGGTGCCGCCTGCGCGCGGAACGGCCAGCGCGGCAAAGCCATGGTCTTCCTGCTGCGCGCCGTTCGGGCGGCGCCGCGCGATGCCCTGGCGCGAAATCACCTCGCCGATGCGCAGGATCCGAACTTCAGGCCGCGCATGCCCCTGTGGAGCCGCGTGAGCCTGGCGGAATGGAAGTTTGCCGCCATCGCGTTTACGGCCGCGGGGTTCTTGCTGCTCCTGCTCGGACGCCGGCGGAGTAGCGGAATGGCTATCCCGGCCCTCCTTTGTCTGGCCGCTGCCCTACTCGCGCTCGCCGGCTTCCTGTGGTGGCGAATCGGCCCCCCGCAAGCGGAGCGCGTCCTCGCGGTGACGGCCCAGGGCCGCCTGGCGCCGGCCGCTTCTGCCGCCGCCACCGTTCGCCTGGAGGAAGGCGCCACCGTCCGTTTTCTGGAGCAATCGGGCGACTGGAGTCGCGTGGAACTCGGCGGCAGCACCGCCTGGCTGCTTTCCTCAACCCTTGAAAAACCCTGAGAGTCGGAGTCGCGCTATGCATCAAATCGTGGTGGCGGGCCATCTCTGCCTGGATATCTTCCCCTCCTTCACGGGAGAGCGCGGAGACTTCCTGCAGACGTTTTCGCCCGGCAAGCTGTTTGATGTGGGGCCGATCGGATTCGCCACGGGCGGCACCGTGTCCAACACGGGGCTCGCCTGCGTCCGATTCGGCACGCCCACCACCCTCATGGGTTTGCTGGGCGACGATCTGTTCGGGCGCGAAACGCTCCGGCTGCTGCAGTCACACGGAGGCCAGGGGAGCGGCCTGCAGATCCGGCCGGGAATATCTTCCAGCTATACGATCGTCATCGAGCCGCCGGGCGTCGATCGCGTCTTCTTTCATCATCCCGGTTCCAATGACCGCTTTGACGCCTCCTGCATCGATTTCAATCTTCTGAAGTCGGCGGGCCTCTTCCATTTCGGGTATCCGCCGCTGATGAAATCCATGTACGAATCCGAAGGCGCCGAATTGATCCGGATCTATACCCGGGCCCGGGAAACAGGGACGGTCACCTCGCTGGACATGGCGCTGCCGGATCCGGTCTCCCCCGCCGGGCAGGCGCCCTGGAAGGCCATCCTCACGGACGTGCTGCCCCTGGTGGACCTCTTCATGCCCAGCATCGAGGAACTGCTCTACATGCTGGATCGGCCGCGGTTCCTGGAGCGCCGGAAGAGCGCGGGGTCGGGCAACCTGGTCGATGTCACGAACGCGGCGGATACCGCGGCAGCCGCCGAAAAAGCCCTGGAACTGGGGGCGGGCGCCGTGCTGGTCAAATGCGGCCACCGGGGGCTCTACCTCCGCACGGCGCCGGCCCATCGGCTGGCCGCGGCCTGCCGCCGGCTTGGACTCAGCCTGGACGCCTGGGCCGGCCGCGAGCTCTGGCAGCCCTGCTTCCATGTGCCCCGCGTGGCCGGCACCACGGGCGCCGGGGATAGCGCGATCGCCGGCTTCCTGTCCGCCTGCGCGCGTAGCGAATCCCCGGAATCGGCGTTGCGCTATGCGGCGGCGGCGGGATCGTTCAATGTGACCCGGCCCGATTCATTAAGCGGTCTTGTCTCCTGGGAAGAGATGACAAAGGCCCTCTCGAAAGGGTGGAATATGGATCCGCTCGATATCCGGGAAACAGGCTGGTCCTTCGACGACAGCGCCCGGCAGTGGACTGGACCCCGCGACCGATAATCAACCCTTAACGAACAACGATTAACAACCCACGATCAACGAACAACGATCCACAAACTTACCACTGACCGTTGCAAGCCGCCCAGGTATTGCTGTAATACAGGGACTCGATATGCCCGTCGGCAAAAACGGCGTTGCCCTTCCCGTTGTGATAGGCGGCGATTGTCTCATACGTCTGATTGGACGGACAGTAGATCATGCCATCGGTGTTTCGTGG
>CAIKKV010000447.1 GCA_903828035.1 uncultured bacterium | reverse complement strand
GGGGAAAAATAGATGAAGAAAACGCCGGCGAGAATGGCGCCGATGAACGAGATCAGGGTGGTGATGAGGCGGAAAAGGAGATCCTCTTTCGCCGCAACCGGGTTTTGGTGGGTGATTCCGCCGTCGATGACGGCTTGCCGGGCGGGAATGGGAACGACGGGGCTCTCGCAGGTCAGCGCGCCGTGGATGCGGGTGTTTGAAAGGACTTCAATCTCGCTGGCTTTGATGGACACAGACCCGTTGACGATGCCGTCGAGAATCACTTTTCGGGCCCTGATGATCAGGTTGCCGTCCACCGTGCCGCGCAGGATGATGTAATCGGCCAGGATCCGGGCGGAGCCGACGACGATCGAATTGGTGTCCAGGCTGACCGTCGTGGCGGCCACCCAGAGATTGCCGCCCACCCGGTTGTCCAGGACCAGCATCTGGCTGGCGGCCCGGATATGGCGCTCCACGGGACCGTAGATTTCGATCTTCTGGCCCGCCGCCCAGAGATCGCCGCCAACCGACCCCTTGATCGTGATCGTCCCCGAACCGGGTTTGGCCAGGCCGGGCCGGCTGGCCCCGGCAAAGAGAAACAGGTCGTCGCGGGCGTCCCCGTCGATGACGACGGACCGGGCCAGGACCCACTGTTCGCCGGTCAGGATGGAGTCATCCGGGACGGTAAAAAGGTCGGTCTGGGTGAAGGGAAGGGCGTTGATATCGCTATCCGCGGGGGCTGCCAGCAGGGATGTGGCCAGGAGGCAGCCGAGAAAAAGGATTGTCGCGCATCTGTTCATGGGATCATGATGCCACAGGCCCGAGGGCTTTGCAAAGCGCCTTTTCGTGACAAGGCGGGCGTGTCGCGCTAGAATGCACGGACAGGAGGAGCCATGGACCTGACAGGCAAAACCATTCTCGTGACCGGCGGAGCGGTGCGCATCGGGCGCCGCCTCTGCGAGCGTCTGGCGGAGGCCGGCGCCCACGTGGTCATCCACTGCCGCCATTCGGGCGCCGCCGCGCAGGAGCTGGCCGCCCGCCTCCGCGAGGGCGGCCGCTCCGCCTGGGTTGTCCAAGAGGATCTCGACTCGGAAGCCGGGTGCGAGGCCGTGATCAGCCAGGCGGTGAAGCTGGCCGGCCGGCTGGACGGGTTGGTGAACAACGCCGCCGTGTTCCACAAGCGCGGCCTGGCCGAAACCGACCTGAGCCACCTGATGCAGGAGCTGCGGCCCAATTTGATCGCGCCCCTGCTGTTAATCCGCGCGTTCAGCCGGGTGGCAAAAACCGGGCGCATCGTGAATCTGCTGGACCGGCGCGTGGCCACCCTGGAAAAGGGCGCCCTGGCCTACCAGCTTTCCAAGCGGGCGCTGGCCGACCTGACCCGCCTGGCTGCGGTGGAGCTGGCGCCCGCGTTCACCGTGAACGGCGTGGGGCCGGGGCCGATCCTGCCGCCGCCGGGAGAAAGCGAAATGGCGGACAAGGCCGGCCGCGTGCTGACGGGGAGGAGGCCCGCCGTGGATGAGGTGGCCGACGCCGTGCTGTTTCTGCTTCAAGCGGATTCGGTGACCGGGCAGGTGTTGTATGTGGATGGCGGACAGCATCTCATGGGGGGTTGAATGGATACCATTTTCCTGCGGGATCTTTCGGTGGATTGCATTATCGGGGTCAACCCGGATGAGCGCGTGGAGCGCCAGCTGCTGATCCTGAACCTGGAGCTCGGGCTGGATCTTTCGGCGGCGTGCCGGACGGACAAGCTTGAGGAGACGATCAATTACAAGGAGATCCAGGACCGGGTGGTGGCCGAGGCGGAGTCGAGCCACTGCCTCCTGGTCGAGCGCCTGGCCCAGCGGCTGGCGGATGTGTGCCTGGCGATTCCGAGGGTGCAGACGGTCACGGTGACGGTCGACAAGCCCCGCGCCCTTCGCCTGGCCCGCTCCGCGGCGGTGCGCATTACCCGCGCGCGGCAGCTGTAGCCGCGCCGATCCCTTCGACAGGCTCAGGGCAGGCCGGCGCGGCTACCAGAACATCCGACTGTGGTCAGACGATCACAAAAAAACAGGCCGGAGTGTTTCCACTCCGGCCTGTTCCGTTTATCGGTTAATCGACCCTTAGGCCTTGGGCGCCTCGGGGGCCTTGTTCTCGGTTGCGCAGGGCGTCATGGCGGCCAGCTTGGTCAGCATGTCGTACTTCGCGGCGAACTGCTTGTCGGCCTTGGCCATCAGTTCGGC
>CAIKKV010000446.1 GCA_903828035.1 uncultured bacterium | reverse complement strand
CCGTACGCGCAAGGGTCCGCGTCGCACAGTGGGCGCCATCCGGGGCAAGGAAGCCCGGTCCGCGGCCAAATCGTCTTAAGCAACCAGACAGCAACGGCAAGGATATCGCATGGCAGACGAGATCAAAGAGCAGGAGGTCCGGGAGCCGCAGGCGGCGCCCGGTGCCGCGGCAAGTCCCGCGGAAGGGGTACTCGCGGAAGGCGAGAAGAAAGAGCCCATCAAGGTGCGCAAGAACGCGTTTCGTGGTCCGTCCACGGGCGTGGCGCACATTCTGGCTTCGTTCAATAACACCGTGGTCTCCATCTCCGATCCCCACGGCGGCGTGATCGCGTGGAGCAGCGCCGGCCGGGCCGGGTTCAAGGGTTCCCGCAAGAGTACGGCCTTTGCGGCCACCGTGGTCGGCCAGGAAGCGGCCCGCGTGGCGGTCTCCAAGGGCATGACCGAGGTGGAGGTGCGGGTGCAGGGTCCCGGCGCGGGCCGTGAGTCGGCGATTCGCGCTCTGCAGGCCACCGGCCTGCTGGTGACGGTGATCAAGGATCTGACGCCCATGCCGCACAACGGCTGCCGCCCTCGTAAGCGCCGGCGCGTCTAAACAGACAGATTTGGAAACAGGAGATATCGGATGGGCAGATACATTGGACCGTCCTGCCGGCTGTGCCGCCGGGAGGGGATGAAGCTGTTCCTTAAGGGCAGCCGTTGCTACATGGCGAAATGCCCGGTGGCGGAGCGGAAACGCCCCGCGCCCGGAATGCATGGCGCCCGTGGCCGCAAGCTGTCCGATTACGGCCAGCAGCTCCGCGAGAAGCAGCGCCTGAAACGCTTTTACGGGTTGCAGGAGGGGCAGTTCCGCCTCTTCTTCGAACGCGCCCTGCAGAAGCGCGGTGTGACCGGCGAGACGCTGCTCCAGTTGCTGGAGATGCGGCTCGACAATATCGTCTACCGCCTCGGCTTCGCCGCTTCCCGCAAGGCCGCACGCCAGTTCGTGCTGCACCGTCATGTCAAATTGAACGGGCGCATTGTCAATATTCCGTCGATGCAGGTCAAGCCGGGCACCCGCCTGGAAGTGATCGAGGCCGGCCGCGAGGCCGTGAAGGCGGTTCTGGAAACGGGAGAGGCCCGCGGGCACCAGGTGCCGGCGTGGATCATCCTGAACAAGGAACAGTTCGCGGGCGAAATCCTGCGCGCCCCAACCCGCGACGAAATCGCGCCGTTCGTGAACGAACAGCTTGTGGTGGAACTGTACTCGAAGTAAGGTGAACGGGGCTCACGCCCCGACCGTGGGAAGGGTATAAGCAATGCCAGTAAGATTAAGTCGATTCGAAATGCCGAAGAGGCTGGTGAAGGACGAGGCCAGCGCCACTCCCACCTATGCGAAGTTCATTGCGGAGCCGCTGGAGCAGGGATATGGACGGACGCTGGGGAACTCCCTGCGCCGCGTGCTTCTCTCGTCGCTCGAGGGCGCGGCCATCTCGGCCGTCAAGATCGAGAAGGTGCCGCATGAGTTCTACGCCATTCCCGGGGTTGTGGAGGATGTCACCGACATCATCCTGAACCTCAAGAAGGTGTTGCTCAAGAGCTTCAGCCGCGAAAATCACGTGATCACCCTGAAGAAGAAGGGCCCCGGCGTCGTAACCGCCGCCGATATCGTGACCGACGGCAAGGTGGAAGTGCTCAATCCCGGCATGCATCTGGCGACTCTCGCCGACGATGGCGCCTTGAGCATGGAGATGGAGATCAAGACCGGTCGCGGGTTCTGCCCGGCCGACTGGAACAAGAAGGACGACCAGGAGATTGGCCGCATTCCTGTTGACTCGATCTTCTCGCCGGTCCGCCGCGTGAACTTCCTCGTGGAGAACACCCGCGTCGGCCAGCGCACGGATTACGACAAACTCATCATCGAGGTCTGGACCGATGGCCGCGTGACGCCCGACGACGCGATGACGATGTCGTCCGGAATCCTGCGCCACCACCTCGATATCTTTGTCAACTTCAGCAACCAGGTGATCGAGTTCGAGGAGACCGAGCTGCGGGCCGACGCCGAGCGCGAGAAGCTCCACCGGATCCTGGGCATGAGCGTGAACGAGATCGAGCTGAGCGTGCGCGCGGCCAACTGCCTCAACAACGCCAACATCACGACCGTTGGCGAGCTGGCGCAGAAGTCCGAGCCGGAGATGCTCCGCTACCGCAACTTCGGAAAGAAGTCGCTTAACGAGATCAAGGCCAAGCTCCTGGAGCTCGGCCTGACGCTCGGGATGAAATTCGATTCCGATCTGCTGAAGCCGACCGAACCGGTCGCGCAGCCGGCGGCGCCAGAGAACAAGTAACCGCGGTCGGCCACTCGGCCGCCGCCTCGAGGCAGGTTCAAGATGAGACATTTAAGGAATACCGTCAAACTGGGCCGCAGTCCGGCCCATCGCGAGGCCCTGCTGGCTTCGCTTGTGTGCAACCTGATTATCGCCCGGCGCATCCGGACCACGATCGTCAAGTCCAAGCTGGCGCGCTCGCTGGCCGAGAAGATGGTGACGCTCGCCAAGGAGGGGTCTCTGCACTCCCGGCGCCAGGCGATTGCCACCTTGCGGCGCAAGGAGTGCGTGGCCCAGCTCTTCACGGAGGTGGCGCCCGTGTTCAAGGACCGCAAGGGCGGCTACACCCGCATCACCCGCATCGGCCAGCGCGGCGGCGATGGGGCGGAGATGGCGTATCTGGAGTGGATCAATTTCGTGCCGGCCGTGAAGAAGGCCGCTCCCGAGGCCGAGGCCAAGGACACGAAGGAGGCCGCGAAGGAGACCAAGAAAGAGCCCAAGAAGGTTTCCAAGAAGGAAGCCGCCACGGCTTAAGGCGTCGAACGATGATCAAAGGGGCGCGGATAAAAATCCGCGCCCCTTTTTTTATTCCCCGCGCAGGGTCGCGCCCAGGAGGCGGGCGGCGGCATACTTGTCGAATCGTCCCTTTTTCCGGAGGAGGCGCCGGTCAATCGCGTGCAGGATCCGGCGAAAAGGGGAGGGATTGTCGAACAGGTCCCGCTCCACGGCGGCCAAGCGGGAACGGTCCGGGTAGTCGGCCGCCAGGCGCTCCATGAAATGACGGGCCTGCGCCGGCGGGAGCACCCGGAACAGGGACCGGATCAGCCCGGCGATCTCGGCGGACAGGGCATCCGCCACGACCGCTCTCGAGGTGTAGGCGGTCTCGAGGTCAAAGACATCCAACCGGTCCCCCGAAACCAGGCAATGATCGAGCCCCGGATGCTCCTGGATCAGGGCGGGCTCCCGTCGCTCCAGCGCGGCGGCATGGCGCCTGCAAAGCGTTTCCAGGAAGCGGCGGAAGAGGAGATCCTGCCCCGCCGGGTCGGCCGTGGTATCGGCCAGCGCGGCGGCCAGGGAGGGGCCCGGCAGGAACTCCATCAGCAGGAACGGGGCGGGCAGGGCGGGAAAGCCCGCCGGAGCGACTTCCAGGGCCGGGCAATCGAAGCCGGCCTCGCGCCAGAGGCGCAGGCACCGGGCCTCGGTGGCGTGCCGCGCCGGGGCCGTGTAACCGGAAAGGCCGCCAGCCAGCTGGGCCAGGTGGGTGAGCGCTTCGCGCAGCCGGGCCCGCCGGCGCCCGTAGACCTTCAGGATGTGGGGAGTGCCGCCGTAGGTCAGCAGCCAGATGCTGTTCCATCCGGAGCCGCGCCCGCTGGCGTCGAGCAGGCGGGGGGAATAGGCCGCCAGGAGGGAGGCGAGCTGGTCGCGGGGCGTCATTCAGGCCTGCTTCGGGTGGGCATCCAGGTACTCCTTGATCAACAAGGCGATCCGGTACTTCGATCCGGGCTTCCGGGCTTTTCCGCGGTACTTGAAATCGATCCAGCGGCCTATCCGGTTCACCGGATTGCGGTTCTGGAACATGAACGGGTAGATGCCCTCGAGGAGCGCCCGGTCGGGATAGCGGTCCATGGTTTCGCGGAAGAAGAGGTCGAATCGCTCGTCCGGCAGGAAGCTGCGGAGGGTCTTCAGGTAGGCCAGGAGCTCGCGCGCCACCAGCTCTTCGATGTGGGCGCCCGAGCGGAAGACCATTTCGAAGTCGAACCAGTAGAGCTCGTTGTTGTGGAGCATGACATGCTTGATGTCACCATTTTCATGGATCAGCATGGGGTTGCGGGTCCGGCAGGCGAGCGCGTGGCGGCGGTGCCACTGCTCCAGGAAGATCCGGTACCAGCGCAGGCGTTCCTCGATCGGCACGGATTCGTCGGGAAGATATTTGTGGAAGTTGCGGCCGGGGACATGCTCGTAGAGCGCATAGCCGCCCTCGGGAAGGCCTTCAACCGTCACGTTGTCGTAGATGTTGAACACGCGGAGGCCGGCCTCGCGCCAGACCTTCATGGAGGCCTGCTCGTTCAGGAGGCGGGTCTTCGGCATATAGGAGGTCTGCCCGTTCATGACCACGTTGTCGACGGACTTGGTGAAGCATTGAAACAGGTTTTTGCTGCCGTAATAGACCTTGAGCACGGCCCAGCCGCCACGGAAGGGCACCTTGTAGAGGAAATTGCCGTTTTTCAGCAACAGGTAGGCGGCGAGATTGTCGAAGCGCAGGATTTCCTTGTCGGCCATGGGCCCCCGGGGGGTTTTCGATTGATTCGTAAACGTCTCACAATAGGGGAGCGGTCTTTCAACGTCAAGTTGCTTTTAGATTCAACAATCGGGGGAAAACAGGTAGGATTCGCCGTATGAGCATGGACAGGCCAGAGGACGGGCAACCCGGCAGGACGCGGCAGCTGAAAAGCCACGGGCTGGTGTGGCATGTGGATGAGGGCGAGGCGGTGACCCTGCGCGAATGGCTGGACCGCCATTTCCCGATCCAGCCCGGCTCGCCGGCCCGCTTCCTGCAGGCCGCGCCCAACCGCTTTGTGGCGGCGCTGGACGGGCTGGTGATCAAGGAGTCGGGGCCGCGGCCGGGGCGGTCCCGCCTGGGCTTCGGCTTGCGCTTTCCGGTGGGGCGGCTGATCGTGCGGCACGCCCGCGCGCTGCTGGCCTGCGGCAGTCCCACGCACAAGCCGGTGGCGTGGGCCGTTCGGCGATGCGGGGGGCTGCGCGTGCGCGATTACGTCATCACCCGCGAAATCGGGGACAGCGAGCTGCTCACGCACCGGCTGGACCGGCACCGGGGAGATCCGGCCCGGCGGGAGGAGACCCTGCGGACCTGGGGCGGGCTGGTGGCGGCGCTGCATGCGAACAGGTTTTCAGACCGGGATCTGAAGGATGCGAACATGGTCTGCTCGGCGGGGGAGCCGCTGCGGATGTGGGTGACGGACCTGGAGGGGCTCCGCCGGTTCCCGTTCCTGCCGGCCCGGGTCGCGGCCGGGGACCTGGCGCCCGTGGCGCTGTCGCTTCGCTCCCACGGCTGGCTTCGCGAGGCGGGGGACGCGGCGTCCTTTTTCGCCGCCTACAACGCCGGCGTTCCGGAGCGGCTGCGGCGGACGGCTTTCCCGTAGGTGATTTTCTGTTTTGTTTTCAGGGTTATTCTGCTATGTTCCCTTGAATTGATTTTGATGGTGCGGAAAAGGAGAATTCCAGATGAAGAAGCTTGCAGGGTTGATGGGCGCGGCGCTGGTGGCGGCAACGGGTTTGGTGGATCGCGCGGTGGCGGCGCCCACGACGGCGGAACCGGCGGAGAGCTTTCCCTGGAGCGTGAGCGCCGGGCCGGGCTACCTGGTCTTTGATGGCAATCAATGGGACAAGGACGCGCCCTATCTCCAGGGCCGCCTCAGCTATGCGGTCAATCGCCGGCTGGACTGGGACACGTTCCTGTTCCTGGCGCCGTCAATCAAGGCGAATGTTCCGGATAACCGGGCTGAAGTTCCGGACTGGAGCACGGCGTGGATGGGCGGCGGCGGCGTGGAAGGCATTTTCCATCTCACCCGCTGGCAGAAGTTCGACCCCTACTTTGCCGCCGGCTTGCAGGCGAGCTACATTTCGGAGCAGCAGAAAAACGACCGCCAAAGCGACGTGGCCGTGCGGATGGGCGCCGGCGCTTACTATCACTTCAACGAGGAGTGGGCGCTGCGGTTTGACGGGCGGATGGCGCTGGGCGGAATCGGGGCCGACAGCGAAGCCAACGGCTTCATCGAAGGCGGACTCTGCTGGACCTGGGGCGCCAAGATCCCGGCCAAGTACATGGTGGGCGGCGGCGCGGTGGACAGCGATGCGGATGGCCTGACCGATGCGCAGGAGACCGGGATTTACAAGACCAACCCCTTTGATCCCGACACAGACCGCGACGCGCTGACGGATTACGAGGAGGTCATGTCCACCTACGGGTACAAGACCGACCCCCTGAATCCCGACACGGATCTGGACATGCTGAAGGACGGCGCCGAAGTGCTGGTCATCGGCACGGACCCCACGGACGCCGACACGGACGACGGCGGCGTGACGGACGGGCACGAAGTGATCGAGGACGGAACGGATCCTCTGTTCAAGGCGGACGATCTGATCCTCTTTTCGCTGAACCTCCAGTTCGACAAGGACAAATCGGTCATCAAGCCGATCTACTTCGACAAGCTCGAGATCATCGGCGCGAAGACGATGACCCGCGAGCATCCGGGTGCCACGGCCAAGCTCGAGGGCCACGCGGACAAGCTGAAAGGCTCCAAGGCGGATTACAACCAGGCCCTGTCCGAGCGGCGCGCCAAGGCGGTCATGGACCACCTGTCGGCCAAGTTCAACATCGCCCCCTCGCGCATGACAGCCGTGGGCTATGGCTTCGCCAAGCCGAAGTATCCGAACGATCCGGTGATGGGGAATCCGCTGAACCGCCGCGTGGATGTGTATGTCCGCCCGGTGGATCACCCGGTGAGCACCCGCGAACAGCCCAAGTTCGACGTCAAGGACGTGATCGCTCCGGCGACCGTGGAATAAGGGTAATCGAAGAGAAACAAAAAGGGCGCCCCGATTCGGGGCGCCCTTTTTTTATGCGCATAAGAGGAACGGGTTAGAAGAAGTACCGGATGCCGACATCCAGGATCACGCCTGCCGAATCGCCGGTCTGGGTGGTGGTCAGGTCCTGCTGGAGCGTCGTGTCGACGTTGAAGATATCTTCCGTGGCGAAGGCCACGCCGCCGTTGACGACAAGGGCGATGTTTTCGTTCAGGAACATCTTGCCGCCGGCGTAGACGGTGGCCTGGTAGACGGTGTCGCGGTCCTTTTCGCCGTCGAGCAGGGAGAGCCGGACGCCGAGCAAGGGGTGGAAATTGAAGTCCACATCCATATGCTTTTCGGCGAAGAGGCCCAATTCCCAGATGTTGCCGGTGACCCAGTAGCTGTTCCAGTCGGCATTGTGCAGGCCGATGAGCGGGCCGATTTCGAGGTTGTTCACGGGGAAGTAGCCGATCGAGGCGGAGATGGGGGGGAACTCATAGGCGTCGGTGTCCAGTCCGGATCCGACATCGAGCCGCAGATCATAGGCATCGGCTTGAATGACGGCACTGTATCCGGGGACGGCGAGGGCCGCGAGCAGGGCGGCGAGGCAGGCTTTACGCAACATGAGAGGGTCTCCTTTTGAGTGTAATGGTTTGAGGTGAAGATTCAACGCTTTCGGGGGTACAGTCAAGCGAAAAGAGGCCTTATTCGACGATGCCCAGCGCATCGGACGGGCCGTGGGGCGGCATGGGCGGGATCTGCCGGTCGATGACCTGGATGGTTTTCCAGCGGCCCTGCCGGAAGCGCCAGAGGAATCCGAGCCCCAGGATGATGACGTAGAGCACGAGCCAGAGCCAGGCGGCCATGAGGCCGGCCTTGAGCCATAGCAGGATGACGAGTTCGCCGACGATCCAGAACCCCCAGCACATGATCATCGCCCAGGCCATCACGAAGCGGGTGTCGCCGGCGCCCTTCAGCGCTCCGGCAAAGATGATGTTGCAGGCGTCGAGGACGCCCCAGATGGCGACGCCGATCATGAGGCGCGAGGCGAGCGGCATGAGCGGATCGATGCTGGCCGGGTTTCCCTTTTCGGCAAAGAGCAGGAAGAGCGGGCGGG
>CAIKKV010000445.1 GCA_903828035.1 uncultured bacterium | reverse complement strand
GTGACGGAGTTTGTCACCCGCGGTCTGCAGACGATCAAGGGAAACAACCTCTACCTGATTGTCCGCTACTGGGACAACCGGACAACCCTGCGTCTGGCGGGCCTCAAAACCAAGGTCAAATGCGCCACCCTGCTGACGACGGGGCAGGTCCTTGGCGTGAAGCAGGATGAAAAGGAGCTGGTTCTTTCCGGGCTGCCGGCGGAACGTCCGACCGCCTTGTGCCCGGTGATCCGCCTCGAGTTCGCGTCGAAGCCGGAGCCGAACGTGTGGGGACGCTGCCGCACCTGGTGTGGCGATACGGAATTGATGGCCAAATGGGCGGAAACGCGGGGGACCTCGGTATGGACCGACGGCAAGCCACGCTGATAAGCGATCATGCTGTCCTGCAGCGCGAGGTGCGCTTGCCCTTTCAGGGGGCAAGCCGCCCCGGCGCCGTCGTTGAAATTCATTTTCGGGGCCAGAAAAGTCGCACGGTTGCCGATGCAAACGGTTCCTGGCAACTCGACCTTGGCCCCTTTTTCGCCGGCGGGCCCGATTCCCTCATTCTCATTACGCCGGAAAGTACCCGGAAGTTCCAAAACGTCCTGGTCGGCGATGTGTGGGTATGCGCGGGTCAGTCGAATATGGAAATGGCGCTTCGGGAGGCCGAAAATGGGCCCGCCGATGCCGCCCTCGCGGCCGATCCGGGCCTTCGTTTCCTGACGATTCCCAAGCGCGTTGAGCCCGCCCCTGTTGACGATATCGGCGGGGCGGTCTGGAAGCAAAGCGACCCTGACACGGCCGCCCCTTTTTCCGCGCTGGCCTATTATTGCGGCCGGGCTCTTCGCCAAGCCCATCCAGAAATACCGCTTGGCCTCATTTTCGCCGCTGTGGGCGCCACCCCCGGCGAAGCCTGGATGCCCCGCGCCGTTCTGGATGGTGATCCGATTTTCGCGCCGTACCTGGAGCGGTGGCGGCAGTCCCTGGCGGCCTATCCCGACCCGCAGGGGGTATATGCGCAGGCGTTCGCCCGGTGGGATCGGGAGGCGGATCTGGCGGAGAGGGAGGGGCGGCCCATCCCGGGCGCCTTTCCGAAATTGATCGGCCCCGGGCATCCCTGGACGCCGGGTGGTCTCTTTAATGGCATGATCGCCCCTTTGACCGCCACGCCCATCCGGGGCATCTGGTGGTATCAGGGCGCCGCTTCGCCGGAGCGGGCCTTCCAGTACCGTTCCCTTTTCAGGCTCTTGATCCGCGCCTGGCGCGACGCGTGGGGCTTGGGCGATATTCCTTTCGTCTATGGCCAGGAAGCCAATTTCGGGCCGCGCCGCGCGGAGCCGGGCGAACATTCCTGGGCCGAGCTGCGGGAAGCCCAACTCATGGCCTTGGCCGAACCCGGCACCGCCATGGCGGTGTGCATTGATATCGGCGAGGAAAAGAATATTCATCCCGTTCGAAAAGCGCCGCTGGGCGAACGGCTTGCCCTCGCGGTGAGGGCCGTGAGCCTCGGCGATGCTGTGCCATTTTCCGGGCCCCTTTATCGCAGCCACTCGGTTGAAGGGCATCGGATCCGCATCTGTTTTGAACACGCCGATGGGGGGTTGGCGACGGCCGATGGCCGCCCGCCCGTGGGTTTCGCCGTCTCGGGGGGAGCATCCGATTTCTCCCGCGGCAACCGGGGCTTCGTCTGGGCGCAGGCGGAAATCCAGGGGGGTGAGATCGTGGTGGAGTCGCCCCACGTGTCCCGCCCGGTTGCCGTCCGCTATGCCTGGGCGCAGAATCCCGACTGCAATTTGATCAACGGCGCAGGGCTTTGGGCTTCGCCGTTCCGCACCGACGATTGGCCGGGCGTTACGGTTCATAACAGATAGGCCGGGCTATTCGTTTTTCAAACTGTTTAGGCGCTTCCGGGTTTGTGGGGGGAATATATATTTACGAATCTTGGCGCCAGTTTCGCCAAAAGCAAATTTCCTTATATTTATTGATCTTATTCTGTCATCCCGAGCGGAGGCACGCTTCGGG
>CAIKKV010000444.1 GCA_903828035.1 uncultured bacterium | reverse complement strand
GGGTGACGTTTTTTAATGAGGAGACGGGCTATGCCGTTCTCAAAGTTCAGGCTAAGGGACATCACGATTTAGTCACCGTTGTTGCCACCCTCCCGTCCGCCAGCGCAGGGGAATGGCTCACCGCCGAGGGTTTTTGGGTCCAGGACCGCCAGTTCGGAATGCAGCTGCGAGCTCAGCAGGTTCGCTGTGTTCCCCCCTCCTCTCGGGAAGGCATCGAAAAATACCTCGCCAGCGGCCTGATCAAAGGAATCGGCCCCGTCTATGCCAAAAAACTGGTGAAACACTTTGGCGAGGGGATCTTCGACATTATCGAGAATGCCTCGGCGAAACTGGAGGATGTGGATGGCATCGGACCTGGCAGACGCCGCGTCATCAAGGCAGCCTGGGCGGAACAAAAGGCGATTCGCGAGGTCATGGTGTTCCTCCATTCCCATGGCGTTGGCACCAGCCGCTCCGCACGCATCTATAAAACTTATGGGGACGCAGCCATCGACCAAATTCGCACCAACCCTTATCTCCTGTCCAAAGACATTCCGGGCATCGGTTTCCAAACGGCAGACCGGATTGCTCAAAAAGTCGGCATTCCACCCGATTCCCTGATGCGGGCCGAGGCCGGCCTGTGCCATATGCTGAGCCAGGCCGCCCAGGAGGGCCATAGCGCCCTGCCCCGGCCGATACTCGAGGAGCAAACAGCCAAGTTGCTGGACATCGGGGAGCAGATCGTCAAACAAGCCCTCAGCCGATCCCTTGCAAATGGGCTCATCGTCGAGGAAACCATCCAGCGCGAACCGCTCATCTTCCTCCCCGCCCTGCGATGGGCCGAGGAAGGCATCGCGCTGTCTCTGACGCGCATCGAATCGGGAAGCCCCCAATACCCCCACATCGATTTCCCAAAAGCCATCGAGTGGTGCCAGGCAAAAACCGGCAAACAACTCGCCCCCTCCCAAATGGAGGCGGTCAAGCTGGCGATCCGCAGCCGTGTCATGGTCATCACCGGCGGACCGGGCGTCGGCAAAACAACCATCTTGAACAGCCTCCTTTTGATCCTTCGAGCCAAAAAAGTGCGATGCCTCCTGTGCGCCCCAACGGGGCGGGCCGCCAAGCGCCTCGCCGAGACAACCGGATCCGAGGCCAAGACAATCCACCGCCTGCTCGAGCCCATGCGGGGCCGTTCCGGCTTCAACCGCAACCGCGAGAATCCCCTGGAATGTGATCTATTGATCGTGGACGAATGCTCGATGGTGGACATTCCCCTGATGAACTTCCTGCTTTCAGCCCTGCCATCCAGCGCCAGCCTGATCCTGGTGGGCGACGTCGATCAGCTGCCGTCCGTGGGGCCAGGGCTTGTGCTGAGCCACTTCATCCAGAGCAGGCGCATGCCGGTGGCACGGCTCACGGAAGTGTTCCGGCAGGCGGCGCACAGCCAGATCGTCACCACCGCGCATCGCATCAACCGGGGCCTGATGCCCGAGCCCAACGCTCAACACAACGACTCGGATTTCTTTTTCATCGAGAGAAAAGAGCCTCAGGATGTCGCCCAGACCCTGGTTGATTTGGTCCAAACGCGCCTGCCCAAAAAATACGCTGCCGATCCCATTGCGGATATTCAGGTGCTGTGCCCGATGAATCGGGGAACCCTCGGCGTGCGCGAACTCAATGCCAGCCTTCAAAACGCCCTGAATCCGGTGCCTCCCGGAGAACCCGTCGTGGAAAAATTCGGCTGGCAGTTCCGCGTCCGCGACAAGGTCATGCAGACGGAAAACAACTACGACAAGGATGTGTTTAACGGGGACATCGGCCAAATCGTCAGGATCGATCCCGAGGAGCGCGAAATGCTCATCCGATACGATCAGCGCGAAGTGCTCTACGGGTTCGGGGAGCTGGACGAAATCGCCCTGGCCTATGCCATCACGATCCACAAGGCGCAAGGCTCCGAATTCCCCATCGTTGTCATCCCGATCGCCATGCAGCAATACCTG